>DATNKA010000578.1:0-5656 GCA_035603655.1 Candidatus Acidiferrales bacterium
CGACCCCTGGAGGGAGCGCGATCAGCTCACGCGCGATGTCTGCTTCATCGCCGATGTCGCCGTGCTGCCGCGCTGGATGCGGGTTTCGCAGGCGCTCGACTACATTGCCGGAGTGCATCCCCGATTTGATCGCGCCAAGGCGCAAGAGTTTCTTGCGAAGACCGACATCAAGCCCGCGCGCAAGGTCAGGGAATTGTCGAAGGGCATGGTGACCCAGCTGCATCTCGCTCTGGTCATGGCAATTGACGCGAAGTTGCTAATTCTGGACGAGCCGACGCTGGGTTTGGACATCCTGTATCGCAAGCAATTCTACGATTCACTGCTGAATGATTACTACGACCGCAGCCGCACCATCGTCGTGACCACACATCAAGTTGAAGACATCCAGAACGTCCTTACCGATGTCATGTTCATTAACCGTGGGCGCATCGTACTGGATTGCAGCATGGAAGACATCGAGTCGCGCTATCTGGAAGTGATGGTGAATCCCCATCGCGTCGCCGCAGCGCGGGCGCTCAGTCCGATTCACGAGCGCCAAATGCTCGGCCGCAGCATCCTGCTGTTCGATCAGAAATTGGATCATGTCAATCGGCAGCAACTCGCCGCCCTGGGCGACGTGCGCACGCCCAGCATTGCCGACCTGTTCGTTGCCGTTATGGGCAATCACACCAGCCAACCACAAGGACTATCCACATGAGTACTCAATCGAATCCTATCGCCGGGTCTTTTGCCCCTTCGGCGGGCGCAGCCGCTGCAACGTCAGTGACTCGCCCGTTCTACTGGTCCGTGCGCCGCGAATTGTGGGAGAACCGCTGGATTTATCTCGCACCTGTGGGCGTGGCCTCGGTATTTCTGTTCGGCTTTTTGATAAGCATGATTCATCTCCCAGGCAAATTGCATGGCATGTCGATCGACCTGCACCATCGTGACGCCATCGCAACGCCCTACGACATCGTGGCCGGTCTGATGATGTTAACCACCATCCTGGTGAATGTATTTTATTGTGCGGATGCGTTGTACGGCGAGCGCCGCGATCGCAGCATCCTGTTCTGGAAGTCGATGCCGGTCTCCGATCTCACCACGGTGCTCGCGAAAGCGAGTATTCCGCTCGTCATCGTGCCCCTGCTCGCATGCGCGACTGCCGTGGTTGCGCAGTTCATTATGGTGCTGCTGAGCTCCGCCGCACTGCTGGCGAGCGGGTTGAGCGTCTCGCCGCTATGGACTCAGCTGTCGTTCTTTCGCATGTCGCTCCTGCTCTTCTACCACGTTTTCACGGCCCATACGCTCTGGCCCGCGCCAGTCTATTGCTGGCTTCTGCTGGTGTCCGGCTGGCCGCGCCGCGCCACCCTGCTATGGGCGGCGTTACCGGTTGTCGCCATTGGTGGCCTCGAAGCGATTGTGTTCCGTACATGGCATTTCGCTGCCCTGGTAGGGACTCGATTGATCGGCGCCGCGCCAGCGATCGACTTTGGGTCGCCGGACACGTTCCCCACGAATCCCATGACACACATCACTCCGCTTAATTTCCTGAGCAGCCCGGAGCTCTGGTTAGGGCTGGCACTTAGCGCGGCGTTCCTCGCCGCAGCGGTCCGGCTGCGCCGCTATCAAGGCCCGGTCTGACTCGCATGAGCACAGAATTCGTTCGCGCGAAAGGAGAAAGATATGAGCTTCGCTGAAGTGAAGGAACGGATTGCAGAAGCGTCTCCACATTTCAAGACCAGAATCACCGGTGCTTTTTATTTCTTCACCATAGTGACGGGAGGGGTCGTAGTGTTCGCTCATGGCCGCTTGGGTTTGGTATTCGATCTCATCGCGTCCGTTTGCTATATCGCGGTGACGGCTCTCTTCTATGAGTTGAGCCGGTGAGCAGAGATCTCTTGCTCGCGGCATCCACGCCTGCGGGGTTGACGAGCTAGGGCGACAACAGGCGAACAAGAACATGGATTGATGGGATCGGCCGGATCTCGGACAGCACTAAAAAGGAGGACAAAATGTCGCACTCGCCAATGCTACTTCTTCACATTTCTGCCGGTACCTTGGGAATGCTGTCGGGATTTGTGGCAGTGTTTCTCCTCAAGGGTTCCCGCCGGCACGGTCTCGCGGGAAAAGTATTTGTCGTATCAATGCTGTGCCTGTCAGCTACCGGGACGTTCCTGGCGGCGCTGAAAGCCGAACCGGGCAATATTCTGGGAGGTACTCTAACGTTCTATCTGGTGATAACAGCGTGGCTCACCGCCAGGCGCAGCGACGGGAAACCGGGCATTTTCGATTGGGCCGCGCTCTTGGTTGTCCTGGCAATCGGAGTTATCGAAGCAACGTTTGGGATAGAAGCGGCGACTAGTCCAACGGGGTTGAAGTACGAACTTCCTCCATGGCCTTTTTTTCTCTTTGGTTCCGTGGCTCTGCTGGCTACCGTAGGGGACGTGCGCATGCTGGTACGCCGCGGAGTTTCCGGCACCCAGCGCCTGGCGCGGCACCTCTGGCGCATGTGCTTTGCTCTGTTCGTCGCCACAGCGTCCATATTCCTGGCACGGCAACAGTTGTTTCCAGCCTTGATGCGCAAAACAGGGATGCTTCTTCTGCTGAGCTTCCTGCCACTGATTTTGATGATTTTCTGGCTGATCCGAGTTCGCTTCGCGAATGCATATGAGAAAAGAGTGCCGGTGGTGGTGGGCGAAACAGAACTATCACTGTCTGCACGTTGAAGCAGATCTGGCAAGGAGAAGCGATTTGAGCAGAGCGGTGCTGACGCGAGACCGATTGTTTGGATTCGTAGCGGGTGCTTTCGCCCTCACGGCGCAAGGTGGCTATCCCCAGTATGTAGCGTTGTAGCCACGGCGCGAGTCTCTCCGGAGGTCTTCGATGAGGGCTCCGAAATATATTGCGGACTTCGCTTTCCCCCAGATGGGCATTGGCGGCGGGAGTCAAGATGCTTATCAACAGGAACCTAGCGCGATTGCCGAGGACATGAGACGACGAGGCAATTGCCGCGCTTGAGGTTCCGTTCGCGAACTTTGCAGGCTCACCAGAAATCGTCCCCGTTGATCACTCTTACGAGATTCCGGGATACGACAACCAGCGAAGAATGCACTATTTGGAAAGCCGTCCAGAGTTTCAGGAAAGGAATAGAGACAATGAAATCCGTCTCACCGGTGCTGGCCTTTGTCGCTCTACTGGCGTTTGCGACTTTGACGAACGCTCAGGAGAAATCCGCGGAACAAGCCGTCCGAAAACTAGTTGCAGACTTCGCAGAGGCTATCAATCGGGGCGAAATCAAGTCCTTCGCCGCACTGTTTACCGAAGATGCTGACTTCGTAGTGACTACGGGGAAGTACTTGAAGGGTCGCAACGAGATCGCGACCATCCTGAGCTACCGGATCGGTATGACGCGTTCTTGCAGGAACTGAAGGAGCGGATCCGCAGCGGCAATTAGCAAACTGCCGATAATTCCCCTTTATAATCATCGACTGGTCGTCGGCACTAGGACCGGTCTCATAAGCTCAGGAGACGGATTGTCTCTGTTCGCTTCCGAACATAACTGTCCGTGGCCGGACAGAATGAGCCGCTTTGCTTCCGCAACGTTGTTCGTTTTCTCCTTTGCAACCAAGGGGTTACCTTCTAAGGTAGATCGGTCGGAGTCCTGCTTAGAAGGCCCTTATCTGGGCTACGGTTGCCGGGCGGATCAGTCTCGCTTGAATCTTGGTGCCAACTAGCTCGGCAGTACGAGTGAGGGAGAGCGATGAGCAGACTGTTTCAGGATCTTCGTTACGCAATGCGCCAGCTCCGCCAGAGCGCCGGGTTCACCGTGGTTGCAGTGACCACTCTGGCGCTGGGGATCGGCGCCAACACCGCGGTGTTCAGCGTGGTCGATCGAGTGCTGTTGCATCCGCTGCCCTATCCAGATTCGGACCGAATTGTGAAGGTGTCGCAGACGTTTGAGGGCATATCGACCGACAACGCCTCTCCCGCCAACTATCTGGATTGGGTCTCACAAAACCAGATCTTCGACGAGATGGCCGCCTCTCGCGGGTGGCAAGGAAGCTTGTCGACGGGAGATCGTCCGGAGCTGGTCAAAGGTTCAATGACCACGCCCAGTTTTTTTTCTCTGTTTGGAGTAGCTCCGATTCTCGGGCGCGGTTTGCAGGCGAGCGACGCGCGAGCCGGCAGCGATCACGTGGTTGTACTCGGCTACGGCCTGTGGCAACGCTACTTTGCCGCAGATCGGGCCATTGTAGGCCGCGACGTCCGCCTCAATGGTGAGTCGTACAACGTTGTCGGAGTGATGCCGCCGGACTTTTCTGCAGATGAGTACGGCGAGCTGTGGCTGCCTTCTCCATGGGGAGTCCCCACTCATCCTCTGGCGCCTGACAAAGACCCACGCCAATTCAGGGGCAGAAACTATCTTGATGTATGGGCCCGGTTGAAGCCAAGGGTAACGCCTCAGCAGGCCCGCGTGGAGCTCGATACCATCGCCCGCCGCCTAGAGACACAATATCCGGACTCGAACGGCGAGGTCGGAGTGACCTTTTTACCTTTACACGAGTACACCGTCGGCGAGATTCGTCCGGTTCTGCTGGTTCTGCTGGCCGCGGTGGTTATCGTGCTTCTGATCGGGTGCGCCAACGTTGCCAACCTTCTTCTGGAGCGAGCCACAGCGCGCTCTAAGGAGATCTCGATAAGAACGGCCCTGGGAGCGAGCCGTTCACGTTTACTGCGCCAGTTGCTCACCGAAAGTTGTCTGCTCGCCTTGCTAGGAGGAATCCTCGGGTTTCTGCTGGCAGTTCTGGCCGTCCCCTCGCTGTTGGCATTGAGTCCGCCGGATATCCGCCAGTTCAAGCAGATTGGAATCAATCCCGGAGTATTGGGGTTTACTTTCCTGACTTCAGTTGCCTGCGGAGTTTTGTTCGGCCTGCTTCCCGCTTGGCAATCGTCGCGATCGCGTCCCAACGAATCTTTGAAGGAGGGCGAACGCGGAAGCACGGCGAGCCGGGGGCGAACCCGTTCCGCTCTGGTGATCGCCGAAGTGGGGCTCTCGCTGGTTCTGCTGGTGGGAGCCGGACTGCTGGTCAAGAGTTTTGCACGGCTCATGGAGGTGAATGTCGGCTTCGATCCAGATCATCTTTTGACATTCAGCCTGGGACTTCCATCCTCCACCGACCCTGTCCGCCAACTCGCGTTTTACCAACAAGTCGTGCAGCGTCTTCAGGCGCTTCCAGGCGTGCAGGCCGTAGGCGCGGTCAGCAGGTTGCCGCTGTCTGGAGGCAACAGTTCCCGCAGCTTCAGCGTTCCCGGAATCGAAAAAGGCTACGACGCGGACATTCGCGTCAGCACTCCTGACTATTTCCGCGCGATGAGAATCCCGCTGCTGAAAGGCCGCACCTTCAGCGAGAGCGATGTGGGCAGCTCCACTAATATAGCGGTCGTCAATGATGCTCTGGCGCGTGCCGTTTTTCCCGGACAGGATCCCATCGGCAAACAGCTCAGCCATTTCGGCCCAAGCGATTTGACGCTGGAGATCGTCGGGGTCGTGGGTAATGTCCGTCACGTCGGGCTCGATGCCGATCCCCACTCTGAGATTTACCAGTTGCTCGGGCAGGCGCAATGGCCGTCGATGTTCGTGGCGATCCGTAGCTCAGCCTCTGACCCCGCGAGCCTG
>DATNKA010000579.1:0-25670 GCA_035603655.1 Candidatus Acidiferrales bacterium
AGCGATTGTTGAAATATTTCGATCAGATCTGCGTATCCATGGTCAGCGCGGAAAGCGCGATCCCCTTCGATCCGTTCTTCGGTACGCATCCCCTCGACCAGCCAGTTCACACTTACCAAGCCCGGATCGGCTGCGTTAAACCCGCTCACGTAGCTGGTCGCCCATTCCTTAGCTCGCTGCAGTTGCGGAGTAGCATCAAGCCTGGAGCTATAGCGTTCGAGAAAGCCGACGAACGTCTCGTCGTCCTTGTCCTTATGGACATCGAATTTCATTTTCTTCAGGATCTTGTCCACATCTGAAAAGAAGTCGCAAGGACGGAGCCGCTCTTTTTCCACACACCAATTGTCCCCGTCCACTTCCGTGATGTGAACGTTATGACTCTTGAGCAGATTCCATATTTCATGAGGTCGACCATGAATGAACTCTGCCCCGAGTTCGATAGGGGAATGTAACCTGGGGTCGAGCAGCGTAAACATACGACCGCCGATTCGGTCCCGCGCCTCAAGTAACGTCACCGACGCCCCGGCCTTCACCAGGGCCGCAGCCGCCGACAGTCCAGCTGCTCCGGCGCCGATGATGATCACATCCGAATGTTTGGCATGATCAAGCAGGGGGATTCACCTTCATGACAACGATTCTGACTGACTCCAACCGTCAATCGAATCAACTCGGAATTTCACTGCGAGGCTGGCTTGACTGTTTTTAGATAGGCAACGACCGACTCCGCGTCCTGCCGACTCATACGAAATTGGGGCATAGGCGGGCGCAAGTAAGTCCCGGTGCGCCAGACCCCGGTTGTAAGCAGCGTAACCATTTCGGCATCCGTTCCCGGCAGCGCTCCCGCAATCCTGGGCGCTTGCAGCGGCCAATTCTCCACCGGTTCGGCTGACTTCAGCCATACCGGCGCACCCTGTAACCATTTGCTTCGGTCAGGAGCTCCGCTGCTATCGCGCGGCGTGTGACACTGCCCGCAAATGGCCAGGTCTTCCACGATGTATTGGCCGCGAGATTCAACATTTTGCTTTTCGTTGGGACGAATTTCCCCCTTGCCCATCGATCTGGCATTTTGTGTTTCGCCCAGATTCGACAGGGTTACCACCAGCAGCAAGAGACACGCCCGCAATACACCTGCAGAAAACGCCACGGTTGTTGAGGTCTGCACTCTCATTTGGTTGTGCCGGCCCGCCTGGAGGTTGGCGGACCATCTTTTATATGATCTTGAGTCGATCAGCGGCCCCCCGACCGCGATACAGCCCGGTTCGAAGATTCGGGGACAAACCCTGCAGCCACTTTGCGCATCTTCTGTTAAGCCGTTGCATTCATAGGGGCGAGACTGTCATACTCCAAGGCACATTTTCGCCACTTCGTCCAATCCAAGCACTCGAACCCGCTTGATGACGGCAGCAAGCACGCATGACGGAACGCCAAAACTTCTGGGGAGGATGGCAGGAACGCATCTCCGCGCTCCGCAATGTACCGGCTGTTCTCAAGATCGTTTGGGACTCGGGTCCGTCGGTAGTGATTTTCGGGTTGATTTCACGGCTGCTGTCGTCGCTGCTGCCCGTAGTGCTTCTCTGGATCACGAAGCTGATCATTGATGGCATCGTGCATGCAGTTTCCGCGCACCAGCCTGTTTCGCGTGGGTTCTGGTGGCTGGTAGTAGCGGAGTTTTCCCTCGCGGTGATAAACAGCATTCTCGTCCGTACCATCGATTATTCGGATTCCCTGTTGGCTGACAAATACACCCGGCACGTGAGCATCCGAGTGATGAACCATGCGGCGAGCCTCGATCTGATTGCCTACGAAGATCCCGTGTTTTATGACCGTCTGGAACGAGCGCGGGGACAGGCTACTGACCGCCTCGTGATGATTCAGGCGATTGGGCGTCTGGTGCAGCAGGCTATCACCACCCTCACACTCTCTGTATCGATCATGTTGTTTTCTCCCTGGCTCATGCTGTTGCTGATCGCAGGCGTGCTTCCGGCGTTTCTGGGAGAGAGCCATTTTGCTTTCTTGGGATATGCGAAGAATTTTCGCCAGACTCCGATGCGGCGGCAATTGGATTACCTGCGGATCCTGGGTGGAAGCAAAGAAGCGGCAAAGGAGCTGAAACTATTCGGGCTCAAGAATTTCCTGCTGGAACGGTTCACCCGGTTATCGGACGAGATCTACGACGAGAATGTCGCGCTTTCCCGGCGCAAGCTGATTGCGGGCTCGCTACTGTCGATGATCGGTACCATGGGTTATTACTCGGCCTACGCGTTTGTCATCTGGCGTACGGTTGCCGGAGCCATGAGTATCGGCACTTTGACCTTTCTGGCGGGAGCCATTCAGCAGGCCAGCAGCAACATCCAACAGATTTTCTCGACGCTGGCGGGGATTGGAGACCAGGCACTGTTTGTCACCGATCTGCTGGCATTTTTTGAGATGAAGCCGACGATCCAGTCGAAGAAGAATGCCCTGACCGCACCCAGGCCGATCGTAAGGGGCGTCGAATTCAGAAACGTCTCTTTCAGTTATCCGGGAAATCCCCGCCGGGTCCTGGACCAGATTAATTTTCAGCTGCACACTAACGAGCGGCTCGCATTGATCGGCGAGAACGGACAGGGCAAAACGACTATCGTAAAATTGATCACCCGACTCTATGATCCTACCGAGGGCCAAATCCTGCTAGATGGAATCGACCTCCGCGAGTACGATCTGGAAGATCTTCATCGGGAAATTGGAGTCATTTTTCAGGACTTCATGCGTTATGAAATGACGGCTCGGGAAAATATCGCAGTTGGCCGCATCGATGAAATCAACAACCTCGAACTGGTGAAGAGTGCCGCCCAGAAAAGCATGGCGGACCAAACCATTGGACGCCTGTCTTCAGGTTACGACCAAATGTTGGGGCGGCGCTTTGAGCAGGGAGTGGATCTTTCCGGAGGCGAGTGGCAAAAGGTCGCGCTGGCGCGGGCATATCTTCGCGATGCGCAGTTGCTGATACTCGACGAACCCACTGCAGCACTGGACGCGCGCAGCGAGTTCGAAGTGTTCCACCGTTTTGCGGAGCTCACCGCCGGAAAGATGGCGCTCTTTATTTCGCATCGCTTCTCAACCGTCCGCTCGGCAGACCGCATCCTAGTCCTCGAGAATGGCAGGATTGCAGAGGAAGGAACTCACGATCAACTGGCAAGCATGGGGGGTCGTTACGCAGAGATGTTCGAGATGCAGGCCTCAAGTTATCGCTAGGAAGGATATGGAATGACACCCCAGAGCGGTCACTTGGAACTCGTGAAAGCAGAACCCGAAGGCCTGCGTACGCCTCCGACAGATATGGAATCTAGCCCCGACAACTCGGTCTTGAGCGCGGCTGACCTCGCCCGAAGTTTGGCATGGATGCCGGGACAGCAAGAATCCCGTACCTTCCGCGATCGTTGCGAGGCCGTCTCTCGAGCATTCCGGCCATTGTTGAGGTCGCTGGAATCGCGGGCGGGGAAGGCTGTAGCCGAGAATCTTCAGCCTCTGCAGGAAAACATTTTCCTGCTGTCAGGAGAACTGGGAACAACTTGTGGAACGTTCAGCGCTGTTCATAAACTTCCTCAGGTGCGCACTTCCGATGGCACCATTATTCCAAGAATAGCGGCGTTGGCCAAGGACTTTCTCACGGCCGACGAATACCGGTTCAGTCAAGCCACCTTCATCTCTTACGTCCAGGCCTTTCAGCAAGTCACTGTGCTTAAGATGGCCGAGCTGTGGATGCTTATCCCCGTCATGAAACTTGTGCTTCTGGAGCACATCGCGGAGATGGGCCGCCGGTTGCTGGAGGATCCCGGGGGATCGTATGCCGTCAGCAATGCGGTCCGCAGCCTGCAGGAGATTAAACAGACCTCTTGGAAAATTGTTATCGAGCCTCTGATCCTGTTTGATCGGATTCTGCGGGAAGACCCGGCGGGAGCTTATCCTCGCATGGACTATGAGACTCGTGAGGTCTATCGCAAGCGCCTGGTGAGTATCGCGGACCGCAGCGATTGCTCGGAGTTGAAAGTTGCCAGCGAAGTGCTGGCGTTAGCGCGTCGGGCACAGAAACAGACGAATGAAGACCCGCGTGCGACTCTGCGCGATTCTCACGTGGGATCGTATCTTGTGGCGGAAGGCAGCTCCGTTCTCGGGGAGAGGGTAGATTTCCATCCTTCCCTTGCCCAGCGCTTTCGCACTTTTCTGCTTGAGCATCCGGATGAGATTTATCTGCCCGCCATCGCAGCTCTTACCTTCGCCATCGTTTCGGGGGTTGTCCTTTGGTTGACCCCGCCCACTACTTCTTTGTGGTTGGTTTTGCTTTCAATTCTTGCTGTGTTGCTGCCCGGTTCGCAGAGCGCTGTCCAGGTCATGAACTATCTGGTTACTCTGCTGCTGCCGGCACAAACCCTCCCCAAGCTGGATTTTTCAGATGGTATCCCCAACGATTGCGTCACTCTGGTAGCGATTCCGACTGTGCTTTTGAACGAGAAGCAGGTCCGCAAGCTGGTAGGCGATCTGGAGGTCCGGTATCTGGGTAATCAGGACCCGAACATTCATTATGCGCTCCTCTCAGATCTACCCGATTCTCCGGCCGAGCCCCGGGAAGACAACGTCCTGGTCGACCTGGCTTCACAATTGATCCACAGACTGAACCAGAAATATGCCGGACAGGGGATGGGTTCTTTCTTTTTGTTTCATCGGCACCGCGTTTTCAATCCGCGCGAGCGGCTCTGGATGGGATGGGAACGCAAGCGCGGCAAATTGATGGATTTGAACAACCTGCTGCGCGGCAAGTTTGACAGCTTCCCGCTGAAGGTGGGCAACCTGTCGATACTCTCTGGCATTCGCTTCGTGATCACTCTCGATTCCGACACCGAACTCCCGCGAGGATCAGCCAGTCGCATGGCGGGGACTTTAGCTCACCCTTTGAATCAGGCAATTGTTGACCCGGATAAGGGCATCGTGGTTGCCGGTTACGGCATTCTGCAGCCTCGGGTTGGAGTCAGCGTGCAAAGTTCGGCACGGTCGCGGCTGGCAAGCATTTACTCGGGACAGACTGGGTTTGATATCTACACGCACGCCACTTCGGATGTGTATCAGGACCTCTACGGCGAAGGCATTTTTGTGGGCAAAGGAATCTACGAGGTGGACACGTTACACCGCGTTCTCGATCGGCGATTCCCACGGAATGCTTTGCTGAGTCATGACCTGGTAGAAGGTGCGTATGCCCGAGCGGGGTTAGTCAGCGACATCGAAATCATTGAGGATTATCCCTCGCACTATAGTGCGCACAATCGCCGAAAACATCGTTGGATGAGGGGCGATTGGCAAATTGCGGGATGGCTGCTGCCGCTGGTGCCCGAGGAATCGGGACAGCGGGTACCGAATCCCCTGTCAGTGATTTCACGATGGAAGATTCTCGATAACCTGCGGCGAAGTTTGGTGGAGCCTGCGATCTTTCTTCTGTTCCTGTTGGGATGGTTGTGCCTTCCCGGCGGACCGGCGGCCTGGACTGCAGCAACTGTCGCCATTCTGTTCGTGCCGGCGCTCTGCCAGCTCGGTTTCGATCTCGTAAACGCCGCGATCTTGGGGGAAAAATCGATTATCGGCGACGCCTGGAATGCATTTTTGAACGCCAGCATCGCGAACTGGTTGACGATTACATTCCTGGCTCATCAGGCGCTATTGTCCATGGATGCTGTGGTGCGGACCATGGTTCGCCGTCTGATCACGCGGCAAAGACTATTGCAATGGGAAACGGCGGCCGAGGCGGAGCTCGCAGGTGACAAGCGTACGACGCTGGATATTTACCTGAATTGGACTCCCGCGCTGGCGCTGGGATTGTTTCTGCTGGTATGGCTGGTGCGTCCGGAGGCTCTTTTTGCGGCGCTTCCTATTCTTCTCCTGTGGGCCTTCAGCAAACCGGTTTCAGTGTGGCTAAACCGCCCCCCACAGGCTCCGCGCAAAGAGACATCCGATCGCGATCGATGGTTGCTCCGCGAATCTGCGCTCCGCACCTGGCGCTACTTCGACGAGTTCAGCACCGAAGAGCACCACTGGCTGGTCCCCGATAATGTTCAGGAAGAAAACACCAAAGTCGCGCCTCGCATCTCGCCCACCAATTTGGGCTTTCTTTTCAACGCGCGCCAGGTGGCTTGCGAATTCGGATATCTTACGGTACCGGAATTTGTCCAGCTTACGTTGCGAACCTACGCAACCATAGCGCAGATGCAGCGACACCGGGGCCACTTGCTCAACTGGTATGACACCAGATCGCTAATTCCGCTCGCCCCGGCCGTGGTTTCGAGTGTCGATAGCGGCAATTTGGTGGCTTCGCTTTGGACCCTCGAGCAAGGGGCGCATGATCTTCTCAGGCGGCCCCTGTTTCCGCACGAGTTGGCGGAAGGCCTCCTAGATCATCTCTACGTCTTGACCAGCCTTGGCGCTCTGCCCCGCCGAAAATTCTCCGCCATGGAGACTGCACTTCATCGGCACGACAGCCTGCATTACCTTCTAGATATTCCCGAGGCGGTTCTCAAGGACCTTCAACCTTCGCCTGCGAGTTCGAAAAGCCCGGAGGCACTCTGGCTGCTCGAGCATGCCAAAGAGCGGATCAGGCAGGTCTGCCGCGTAGCGCAACTGTATGCGCCGTGGTTGCTTCCTGAATACAGCGGTCTGAAGAACGATCTTGCGATTCTCGGCGACGCTGTCGTGCTCGAACAAATGCCCAGCTTCATCGATCGTCTTGCGATTAAACTTCGTGCGGCGCTTGATTCGGCTGTCCCCGGAGAACTGAGTAAGCTCTGCGGTGAACTCCTCGAACTGCTTCCCGAGTCGCGCTCCCGCACGGTACGTCTTATCGAAGATCTGAAGAAAATCGCGGACCTGTCAAGCAAACTGGTAGACGAAATGGATTTTGGATTTCTGCTTAATCCGGGCCGCAATCTGCTGTCGGTGGCTTACGAGGTTGGGAACGAGAATAACCATCCAGCTTGTTACGATCTTCTGGCGAGCGAAGCGCGCATTGCCTATTTTGTGGCCATCGCCAAAGACGACATTCCGCAGGACAGCTGGTTTCAACTCGGTCGTCCGCCAATGGTCGATCAAGGAACACCCGGTTTACTGTCGTGGACCGGCACCATGTTCGAATATCTAATGCCGGCCCTTTGGACGCACTTGTATCCCAATACGCTGCTGGAACGGGCGGCGGAAGCTGCTGTGCGCTCCCAACGAGCCTATGCCTCCCATAAGAAAGTCCCATGGGGCATTTCCGAGTCGGCCTCCAGTCAAATGGATTCATCCGGCAACTATTTCTATTTCGCTTTTGGAGTGCCTCAGTTGGCGATCCACAAACCCGAGCAGGACGGACCGGTCATTTCCCCCTATTCGACTTTCCTGGCTCTGGATACGGATCCCGACGCCGCAATTCGGAATTTGCGTAACTTGCGACGCAAACGAGGGGTGGGTGCCTACGGCTACTATGAGTCGTTGGACTTCAGTCCGTCGCGGGCCGGGTCCCGGTCTCGCGGATTCGAAGTTGTACGTTGCTGGATGGCCCACCATCAAGGCATGAGCCTGCTCGCGATGGCAAACTTTCTGCGCGACGAAGTCATAAAAAACTGGTTTCATAGCCACCCGCGAGTACAGGCCACCGAACTGTTGCTGCAAGAAAAGCCGGCTGCTGGCGTCACTTCAGCCGGGCCGCGCAGTAATGCGGCGTGAACAGACTCGGAGGCAATCAGAACCTCGGGGCTCCTCATTTGACGCGAGCATCCGCGTCTACATCTATGCGACGTTCTCATGTTCTCACGCTTGCAATTCTCTTTACGTTCTTGCCCACCATCTCACCACTGTATGCTCAGTCCGCGGCTTCGCAGACGGAATTAATCGTCATCGATGGCAACGCGCCTTCGCATCCCTTTCCCCACTTTTGGGAAAAAATGTTTGGATCAGGGCGGGCGATACTCAGCCTTCGTGACGACTACCGCAGCGACTTGCGCGCGGTTAAAGAAATCACGGATTTCACCTACGTTCGTTTTCACGGCATTTTCAATGACGAAGTTGGTGTATACAGCGAAGATAGTCAAGGGCGTGCCGTTTATAACTTCTCCTATATCGATCACATCTATGACGGTTTGCTGGCAATGGGAGTGCGTCCTTTCGTCGAGATCAGTTTTATGCCCAATCAATTGGCAGCCACCCATACCCTTCACCCTTTCTGGTACCGGCCGAACGTTGCTCCTCCGAAGGATTGGAGCCGTTGGGACGATCTGGTCAGCGCGTTCGTTCAGCACCTTATCGAGCGCTATGGCCTGGATGAAGTCGCGCAATGGTATTTCGAAGTCTGGAATGAGCCCAATCTTGATTTCTGGGCGGGGCAGCCGAAGCAGGAAACCTATTGGGAACTCTATGACCAAACCGCGGCCACAATTAAAAAGGTAAATCCGCGACTGCGGGTCGGTGGGCCTGCCACCGCGCAGGCCGCGTGGGTCGACGCTTTCATAAAGCACTGTGCCGAGAAACAAATCCCGCTCGACTATGTGTCAACTCACGTCTATGCCAACGACACCGCACAAGACATCTTCGGAACCCAGGAAAACATTCCGCGCGATCGCATGGTCTGCCGCGCGGTGGACAAAGTGCATAGTCAGATCAAGTCGTCGCGCATGCCCAATCTTCCGCTGATCTGGAGCGAGTTTAATGCCAGCTACAAGAACGAGCCCGAAGTCACCGACTCGATTTACATGGGCCCATGGATGGCAGATACTATCCGCCAGTGCGATGGTTTAGTGGACATCATGTCCTACTGGACCTTCTCCGATGTCTTCGAGGAACAGGGGGTGGTGAAAACACCGTTCTACGGCGGCTACGGTCTGGTCGCGGAAGACGACATTCCCAAGCCGGCATTCAATGCCTTCAAACTGCTGCACCAACTGGGGGACCAACGACTCCAGCTCGACTCTGACTCCGCCCTCCTGACCCGCCGAGCCGAGGGAACGTTAGTGCTGGCGGTCTGGAACTACGCTCCCCCAGAACAATCCGGTTCCCCAAGAACCGTTACCTTGCAACTCAAAAATACAAACGCAAAGCGCGCGTATATTTCGCGGGTGGACGCCGAACACGGGGATGTTCACCATGTTTACGAAAAAATGGGAGGCCCGCGTTATCCGACGCAGAAAGAGATTCAGCAACTTCGACGGGCTGCGGATCTCCCTGCGCCCGAAACCGATCGTCTCGACCACGGCGAGATCACAATCACTCTGCCGAGCCATGGGCTTGCGGTGATTGAGCTGAAGTAAAAGGTTGCCAACCCTTTCGTCGCCTTATCAAGGCTGGTACTTCTTAAGTCCGGCACGCTCCATGCCGCGCTGTGCCTCTTGATTTTTCATGAAAGTATGCCACACGAAACCGGTGCGAACATTTTCCGCCATAAGCATGGAGATACCTAGATCAATCCCGATGGCGTCGCTGTCGTACCAATTCTTGAGAGGATTGAAGGCATTCAAAAATCCGTAACGAGTCCACGCGCGTCCGTAATGATCTTTTATGTTTCTGAGAACGCGCATCACCGGCTGCGTCATGAAAGGCAAGGAACCGGCCGCGGCGCTGGGCACAATTGTGCCATCTATCGGCCCCATGGTCGGCGGCCCCCCCCAGATCACGTAGCCCTTCTGTGAATCGGAAGCGGAAATACCCCACAGATCGTCGCTGTAATCGGGAAATTGCTTGCCCAGTTCCAGACAAAA
This sequence comes from Candidatus Acidiferrales bacterium, assembly GCA_035603655.1. Lineage (GTDB taxonomy): Bacteria > Acidobacteriota > Terriglobia > Terriglobales > Acidobacteriaceae > Sulfotelmatobacter. Next base: position 9,750 of record DATNKA010000579.1, read on the forward strand.
ATGCCGGTGGGCGTCCGTTGCCAGCATCGAGTTCTCAAAGTAATCGGCATACTGATCGCGCTTCCCACGAAAATCAAACCACGCCTGCGAATATTGATGCACAAACAATGGCGCGAATGAACCGATATAACGGATGCCATCATACTCAAACTTGGTGCGCTTCCACGCATTCCATACAGTGCTGGGCAAGGGATGCGGAAGCGATCCCAATCCGAGCAGATAGATCATCATCATCTCGCTGTAATAGTCCCATCGATAGGGCAGGAAGCCGAACTCGGGAGTCCACCCGTGCGGCAATAGCGAGGTATCCTCGGACAGCCAGCTCCAATCGACACGGTTAAATATTTCGTAAGCCAATAAACTGATTTCCGAATGTTCCTCGAAATGTCTCCGGCAAGTGAGCAGGCCGCACAGCAGGATGGCGGTATCTACGGAAGAGACTTCGGAATCCCAAACTCGTTCTCCCGTATTAATGTCGGCGAAATGGTAGAAAAAACCTCGATGTGTGGGCATCTTTTTCCACAGAAAGCGCAGAGTAGCCAACACCCGGTCGCGAGCGTCGGAAGGAGAAATAAATTCCCTTTGTTGACCGATGCAAAGAGCTGTCAGGCCAAATCCTGTCGCCGCAATACTGGCCACTATGGAATTGTCATCTTTCAAGACATTGCATCGATCCCTGATCAAACCAGTCTGCACCCCCGCCTGATCCCAGAAGTATTGGAAGTTCCGCTTCTCCATTTCCTGCAGAAGGTCGTCGTCCTCCTGGGAGAGAGCACTCGCGGTTGGCGACGCCTGGGAGGCCTGCGGAGGCTGGGTTTCCGACACCGAAGAAAAGACCTGGCGGGGGTTGAGAACTCCCAACAGACCCACGCCACCTAATTGAACGAGCAGATCTCTTCGCGAAAGGCGATTGGTAATAGAGTCTTTCACTTGCATACGTATTAACTAGACTACGATGCCTCCACTTGCACGAACAAACTCCTACCGGCGCTGCACTCCATTCGCGGCAGAAACTTGCCCTACAAAAAATACGGTCTGGAATGTTAAAACATTAAAGTACAGCCATGACTAGACGCAAGACCATCGCAATTTGGACAGTCCCGATTCTTGCCATTATGGCGGCAGTGGCGGTCATTGCGCTGCTGCGTCACCGTCAACCAGTGACGCTCCGAGGTGCGGTCTTACGAGAGGACCTCGACCCAAACCGGCAATTGCCATTGGCGGATGTCCAGATCGCTGCGATCAATGCCTTAGGTAGAGGTAGCTCCAAGTCGGATTCCTCGGGCTTCTTTTCCCTAACGCTGCCCAAAGGCCTTCGGCGCCGCCAGTCGGTGCTCCTCAGTTTCCGCCGTGAGGGCTATCGACCACTGGACTTGAATGATTTCATCGGGGACAAAATTTACGTTGTCCGAATGGTGCCCCTCCATCAGGATACCAATGCCGAAACGCGCTCCGGGTCCGCGGTCTCGAATACACGGATACGATATTCCGTAAAGGCTACGACGGAGGCGAACATTGGCAGCGCCGTAAAGGCCTTCCAGATAGTCAATACGGGAAATACGCCGTGCAGCAACCATCCTCCCTGCGCCCCCGGCGGCAAGTGGAAGGCAACGCTAGGTTCCCTGTCCTTGGACGCCGGGGAAGGAAATGAATTTCGCAACGCAAGAGTTTCCTGCATTGCCGGACCGTGCCCCTTCACCAAGATCGATCAGGAAGGCTTTTCCTCTGATCGGCGACGCTTCAATGTTTCTGTCCTCAACTGGTCAGACACCGTTACATTCCTGGTGGAGGCTGAAGTGGTTCATCCCATGACCAGCGACATGGTGCGAGAGACTTACCCGGTAATTTTCGGGCATGCGCTGAACTTCAGCCTGCCTCCCGCGGCGGAAGGCCCGAGCATTGAAGCTGAGATCCAGGGAGATCCTATTGTGTTTCCTTTGGGCCCTGATCTCTTTTTGCGGTGGGCGGATTGCCATATGGTAGTCGACCGGGACCAATCCAAGAATTATCGCTGCGAACTGAAACCTGGCTATCAGTTCCGCTGAATCGAAGCTCGCTTTCGAAAAGGCTTCGCTTCCCTACAATGAAGCGAATCACACGCCTAGAGCCCCCCGCACCGCGCCTTCCGGAGAAACCCGTATTGCGACTCGGTGCCCCAACCGCCGAAGATATTGTATGAGTGGTTGCCCCACAGGACTTTTATGGCCTTTTTCAACACATTCATGAGCGGTGATGTTGTCCCGCTGTCGGGTTCATACGCCGCTTTGCATTCCACCCCCCACAAGCTGCTGGAACGGGGCGTCCACGTTGAAGGCGAAAAGTTCGAGCCATGTAAGCTGTGTCCTCTGGGTGTCCTGTACCGAATGGAGCAGCCGGGAGTGCAGACTCCCTTGCTTGCCCACCTCGGTCACGAAGCCCTGGCGCTCTGCTAGGTCCCGGCCAACGAAAAACCGCGAAAGGACTGGCAACTTCCCTCTCTCGAAAGCTCCTGAACCGCAAATTGCAGAAAGCTTCCGCAGACGACAAACGGCCCGCAAGACGAGTCTGATGCTCTCGCTGGTCAAAAGGGTAAAGGTTCTGCGCCGGGGCTGCCAGCCACGAGGGTATGAGAGGCCGCTTGAGCATTGTTTTCGATCGTAAGATAGGGGCGCACTGAGCATGTCCAGTGGATACTAGGGCTGCTTCTTTTTCAGACGCCACACGATAGCGAGCGGGTCTCGACCTTTGCCGGGGCTGATGAGTCCGCGCTGTTCCATCGCCTTGATGGTATTGCGATTGGCAGACCGAGGGCGTATTTCTTCATTATCTTTCAACCGCCGCAGAACTGGATTGCCGCCGAGCGAATCAGTTTCAAGCTGGTATCCCTGTTGGATGTGAAACTAGGTCTTGTTCCGTTTCTGTGAGTTTCGGCAGGAGATTCGGAGCTTTCTTCTTCGCCATTTTTCGCGTCGATACGTTACTTCCTTCTTGGTAAGACGACGATGCAATGGGGAAGGTTGCGAAGTGGTTCTTTCGCTCTCCCATGAGGCTCACCATGCCGAGCTTCGCATCGCAACTTCCGGCGCACGACTCACGCCAGTCTTTTGTTCGATTCGCTCACTCCCTTTTCGGCTTGGGAAAAGCGGACCTTTCCGGATGTCTTTCCGTTGAAGGGGAACATCGCTGGGCAACAGTTTCTTTTGGCGAACTGTATTGAGGCGAGGCGATCGCGTCCACGAGATGGTTCTCCTAGCGCCACGGGAAGCACTTCCCCTCAGGACTGATACACAGCGTTATGATCAAGGCACAGCTTAGACGCAGCCGGAAGTACTCTTTCGTCGGATTAGGCTGCCTCAGCGCGGGACCATTTCCCAGACGGAAGAGCTTACCATCCGAAAGATACCGGAACGGATGTGCGCAGACGGATTACAATATTTTGCCAGCGTAAGGCCATCCCTCTGCCACCGGGGGCGGTTGGTCGTCGTTTAACACTAGCGTTATAACGCAAAACAATATGGCTGGGTCAACCAAGTATTTGCTTTATTAGCATTGAATCAACGAAGCGAACGCGAGATAATTTTTCGCTCTTCCTCGTTCCCCGTACTACTAAAATGAGGAGAGCTACTGGTGATTGACCTGTCATGCGCCGGATCAGTCCAGATGCACGACGATATGTTTTTGCGGTGCTCGCTGCGCTGGCTGCGCTTCTTTTGCGGGGGATGCTCACTCCCTTGCTCGGGGCGACAAATCCCTACCACACGGTCTGGGTGGCGGTTGCATTTGCGGCTTGGTATTGCGGGGTAGCCCCCGCCGTCGTCACGACGCTGCTTAGCCTTGTTGGTGTTTGGTATTTCTTCGTTCCACCATTCCACTCGTTCGCCCTTAAAAACCCTACAACGGAGATTTATGGGATGGCGGGCTTCCTTGTATTTTCCGGTTTCATCATTGCGCTTGGGGAAGGAAACCGTCGATCCCAAGCGCGATCAAAAGCAGAGGTGGCAGAGCGCAGGCGAATCGAAGAGGAGTTGCGGAAAGCACAACAAGAATTGGAGCATAGAGTAAGAGAGCGGACAGCAGAACTGGAACAAAATGTCGCTGAGACAAAAGAGAAGGCCGCGCTCCTCGACTTGGCGAATGACGCAATTTTTGTAAAGAGCTTGCATGGCGCAATTTCTTATTGGAATCAAGGAGCGGAAAGGTTGTACGGCTGGAGCAAGGAGGAGGCTATCGGTCGTTCATCGCACGAATTGCTCTGCACTGAGTTTCCGATTCCGCTGGCGGAAATCGAAACCAGAGATTACTGGGAAGGTGAGCTTCGCCACACCAGGCGGGACGGCGTTCAGATCGTGGTTGCGAGCCGCTGGACTACGGTGCGGGATCAGAACGGTGGACCTTTCGCTTGGCTGGAAATAAACACAGACATTACCTCGCGCAAGCGTGCCGAAGAAGCGGCTCGCAGCCTCAGTGGTCGAATTCTGACCTTGCAGGATGAGGAACGACGCAAGATGGCGAGAGGGCTGCATGACAGCTTGGGGCAATACTTGACTGCTCTAAAAATCAACCTCAACCTTCTATCGGACGCCGACGGGAATAGAGAGAAGCTTGCTTCAGAATGCTTTGAGATCGTGGAGCAGTGTTTGACTGAAACCCGTACCATCTCTCATCTGCTCCATCCTCCGTTGCTGGATGAAGCAGGCTTTGGCTCTGCGGCTCGATGGTATGTAGACGGCTTCGCTCAGCGCAGCGGCATCAAGGCGAATATTGATTTGCCACCAAAGCTTGATCGACTGCACGACGATGTTGAGATCGCGTTGTTCCGTGCTTTACAGGAGGCTCTCACCAACGTTCATCGGCACTCAGGCGCATCGGCCGTTGATATTTGCGTTCGCGTGGATACGGAGCAGGTTCATTTGGAAATTAGCGACAACGGACGGGGCATTCCGAAAATCACTGACGGCGATGGTCGGGCGGGCGTCGGCATAGCAGGAATGCGAGAACGGGTGCGCGAATTGCACGGGTCGCTGGAAATTCAATCGGAGGGGAGCGGCACGAAACTGATAATCGAAATCCCCGTACTCCAGCGGAGATCGGTTGACGCATCCGCCGGATGAGAAAACCCAGGCGAAGCATTTCTGTTGCGTCGCAAACTGTTGGATGTGGCCGGCTACCGAGGGCGAAACCTAAACCAAAATCCACGTTTCTGAAAGGCGGGCAACCAATAACCGCGTTTCTAGGTCTGCCGATCTCGGAGGCACAACGCTGGGCAAAATCTGGGATGCCAGTTGTTCGCGAAGGATGGCTATCGGCAGCGAAGGAGTGCCCGGGTCAGTTCTTGGCGCAGAGAGACCAGATTCCATATTGAAAGACACCGGCCCCGACAGTCGCCATCCTGAAGCAAGCGAAAATGGAGTACGCTGAGCTGCAATGATGCGCGCGTAGTTTCCATGGCGAAAAAGAGAAGACCTTGTGCACATCGGCGCACGGCTCGCGGAGCTTTCGCTCTGAGTAGCGATGGATATAGCTATCCTCTGCTCAATCAGATGTGCGTGCCAGGGTCAAATAGTTGAGGGCTGCCCATGACTGCTGCTCGTTGGAACGTATTAATTTTAATGCTGTTCTTTTCGATTGCTTCTAGCTCCCAACCCCCGGCGTCATTTCAACCACCGACTACCGACTGGCCCACTGCGTCCAGCGCCCAAGTGGGCCTTTCCGAAGCTCGCCTGCGCACGCTCGATACCGCCATTCGTTCCGGAGAGTTCAATAAAATAGGAAGCGTCCTGATCGCCCGTCATGGCAAGCTTGCTTATGAAGGCTATTTCGACGGTGACGCTGCTACTCTCCGCGACACTCGATCAGCGACCAAGAGCATTACAGGCATACTCATCGGAATTGCCATCGAAGAGCACAAGCTCAGCGGAGTGGACGCGAAGGTTCTGGCGCTGCTGCCGGAACATGCCCGCCGAGTTCAGAATCCCGACCCGCGCAAAACCGCGATCACGGTGGAAGATTTTCTGACTATGAGTTCACCGCTGGAGTGCGATGACTGGAATGATGCTTCGCGTGGCAACGAGGAGAGGATGTACCTCGTGGAGGATTGGGCGCAGTTCATTCTCGATTTACCGATTCGTGGACATATGCGCGTAGGCGAGCAGGCGGAAGCGCCTCCCTACGGACGCTACTTCAGTTATTGCACCGGAGGAGTTTTCACTCTGAGCGAGGTCCTCCAAAAAGCGACGGGTGCACGCACCGATCATTATGCAAGCGAAAAGCTCTTTCAGATGCTAGGCATTACGAATGTCGAGTGGGTTTATTCTCCCATGAATGTTCCGCAAACGGGCGGCGGACTTCGGCTCACTAGCCGTGACCTTCTCAAGGTCGCTCAACTCTATCTCAACGGCGGCGAGTGGCACGACAACCGCATCGTAAGTGAAAAATGGGTGCAAAGCTCGACGAAGCCTCATGCCCGAATTGATGAGACCACCGAATACGGCTATTTATGGTGGCTCAAGTCCTTTAAGTCCGGCCGGAAGAGTTATCCGGCGTTCTTCATGTCGGGCAACGGGGGTAATAAGGTCGTTGCGATCCCCGCACTCGATATGGCGGTGGTCATCACCAGCACGAACTACAACACGCACGGAATGCACGAGCAGACGCAAAAGATACTGACTGACTACGTGCTGGCGGCGGTAGATTAACGACCTAAACTCGCCTTTATTCGCTTTTTATTCGGCACATCGTGCAAATCTAACTCAACTCGACTCTGGCTTCAATATTCAATTCTTGGAGATTCGATTTTTGAGATGTCCTGATGGCATCGAGTATTCACTTCACCGCGCTGTCCATCCCCGGCATCAATGCCGAGGCTTTTCGCGCTGGATTGTAAATCCGGCCCGGACCGATGCTGATTCATTCTGCCTAATCGATCCTTGTGTGTTGCCGGTTCGCAACACACCAGAGTCGGTGTGTGCATTGCCTGCGGATCGAGAAGTTCGGAACGGCAGGGTCAGAGCTCGTCGATCGCTTTAGCCGCGGCGTTGATGGCGTCGGTAATCTTCTTGATTTGCTCCGGCTTCACGCTCTCTCGCGAGACACGCGCCATCACGGCACCCCGCAGGTTCATGAACGCCTTCATGATTTCCGGCGATCTGCCGCGCTCGAAGCTCCGTCCTGCTTCCTCCAGGCGCGCAAACAACTCCCCGACCTGGGCCTGGTTGGCCTCAAGGCACGCTAGTCCTTCTGGGGTAAGACAGTAGACCTTCTTGTTGTTCTCCGCAGAAGAAATGGCAAGGCCCTCTTCCTCCAGCATTGTCAAGGTCGGATAGATAACGCCGGCGCTCGGCGTGTAGCCGCCCGAAAGGCGTTGCTCCATGGTCTTGATCAGCTGATAGCCGTAGGCGGGCTCCTCGGAAAGCAGCTTGAGAATGACCAGCTTCACATCGCCGGCATCAAACAGGCGCCCTCGCCCTTCACCGAAGCCCCGATCGAAGCCGCCGCGACCGCGACCGCCAAAACCACTCTCAGGCCCGCCCCGCCCATGGCTCCTGAAACCATGCCCGAATCCCGCGAATCCCCTTACGCCACGGCCACGCTCCTGCGAATCATGCGCTCCTGTTCCAGGTCCCCTTCGTCCTGCGAAACGACGGTCCCGGCTGTCATTGTTCATGTTCATGTTCATTCCGAAAAACTGTCTGTTCATTGTTCTCTCCTTTTTCGATACATCGCACGACATATCGTTTGCTGATTAGACTATATCTCAAGATATATCTTATTGCAAGAGAAAGCGGAGTGGATGTACGAACTTTACACAAAATACTTAATATGTAAAAATAGTATAGATGCTTCTGAATGGAACTGCGTGGATCTCCGGAGGAGCTGCGAATTCCCGCACGGGCTCTGAATCCTGCCACTGCCGATCGTCTCTCTGGAGTGTCAGCGAAGCGTTGTCGGGAGTGTCTATCCCCGGGCCAGCCGGGCTTGCAGGAGATGTAGCCAATGCATGAGGCGCGCGAGGCAGCGTGGCCGCCACGACAGGCGGCGATTTTGGCGGCGGCCGTGAAGGTTTTCTTTCAGTTCGGATACCGGAAGACCTCAATGGAGGACGTCGCGGCCGCAGCGGAAGTATCTCGGCAGACGCTCTACCTCCAGTTCCGCCACAAGGAGGGGTTGTTTCGTGCGGCCTTGGAATATCTGACAGAGCAGATGTTGGTTTCGATCAGACGTCTTGCCGGCAATCAGAACGGCACTGTGGAGCAAACACTGATGGGCGTATTCGAGGTTCTTTGCGGAGATTCGCTCGCCGTTTCGTCCCAGATCAACATTGCGGAGTTGCTGGTAGTCGCGCGATCTCAGGAGGAAAGCATTTGTTTCCCGCTTCGCGGCGGATGTGCTTTCAGTCATTGCCGATGCCCTGACGCAGGCTGGCACGGCCGCTCGATGGGAGCGGCATGGAATCGGCGCGCAGGAACTGGCGATGCATCTTCTCGACACTTCGGCTGGCGCCAAGTCGGCGACCGGAAACCTGTCTGACTACAAGCGACGGATGGCGCTCTCTATCCGAATCATCGTGACGGGTGCCAACGGAGGCAAGGTATGAAAATAGCGGTTGTTGGAGCGACCGGAGCGACGGGACGCAGAGTGGTAAAACATGCACTTGCACAAGGACACTTCGTTACGGCCGTTGCTCGCCATCCGGAGCGACTGTCATCTGCCGACCGGATGTCCTTCGTCCGAGGAGATGTCCTTTCCCCAGGGGGCCTGACAGGTGCTCTTGAAGGCGTGGAGGCCGTCATTAGCTGCATCGGACCAGAAAAGTACTTTTCGCCAGGAACGCTCATGTCAAACGGTGTCGCGAGCATTCTCACCGAATGCAAACGTGCAAACGTCCGACGATTCATAATGCAAAGTGGTATCGGCTTGAGCGATGGACGCGAGCTCTCCTGTCCCAGCCGCTTTGTCGTCCGCGTATCGAGCCGGATATTCACTGCTGCAATTATTGACAAGGCGGTCGCCGAGCGGATGACGCAGAAAATAGACATGGAGTGGGTCATCGTTCGCCCGGTCGGATTGCTAGATAAGCCGGCGAAGGGACGCTATACGGCAGGTCCGTCAGCACGAGTGGCACCACTCGTTCCGCTTTCCTTTGACGATTGCGCCGACTGCCTGCTTCGTGCCGCGATAGATGAACCAAGCTGGGTGGGGAAAATTGTGAACGTGGGTTCCTGACACCGGAATGAATCCCATGATTCCGGGGAACCACAACTGCGAGGCCACGTAACATTGCGGGGTTCGCACGACTGGTCACAGATTTGGTCACAATTTATTCAAAAAAATGACCTGGGCGAAATTCAGGAAGGAATCTATTAAAATCGTATGGTTGTAAAACCTAACCTCGGGAACCAGCAGATAACAAAGAGAAAACCCTCTGCAAGCTACTGGCTCACAGAGGGTTCCCGGTGGACTGTTTGGGATTGACCAAGAGGTGGTCACTCTACGTGGCCTCTCACGGCAACTCCCGGGTCTGGGACTAAAGCGCTTGGCTGACGTCCCCAGGATGAAAGCCCTCGCGCGACCGACGCGATGCCCCATCCGTACTCACCGGCTAGTGTGCGGGCTGTAGCCCCGGCGCGTTCGTCAATCTGATCAGCGTCCGGAGCCCCGCTTAGAGCAACCAACTCTAAGTCTCAGCCACCTCACCTGGTCTTAGACTCCCACAACATTTACCACTACTATCAGAACTTGTCATTCGACCACCTCCTTCCCGGTGTAATTGCAGATTATTACGAAATCGAGGAGCACGTCAACCCGGTGGAATACTCGGAAGGAGTCAAAGCCTTTCACCGCAAGGTGCGCGAAGCAAAGTGCGGGCAGGGTGTGCGAAGGTCACAAAGAAAAAGCAAAATCGAAATCGCGTAAATCTCGAAGAGCCCGTTCACGAAGAGAATCGGGGACGCAAGGTTTAGTCCTTGCGGGGGTTCGCAGCGGCTAGCACGTTTGTTTCAGAAAGTCTTTTTCAGCAAGTCCTGGGTGTCCCAACCGGCGGCGCGGTTCCCCGCGTTTCAGTCGCTTGACTTTCACTCGACGGGAACCCGATCGACGGCCCATCGATCGACTGGCATTTGATCGAGCAGCTTTACCAAATCATTCCAGCAGGAGAAAAGCGCTCATGAAAACGCACGCCCCTGCCAGTATTTCTGCGCCTTATTATTTCTGTCCCTGTATTTTCTTAAGGGCGTCAATGCCGTTCTGGTTCTGCGGATTGAGCTCGACGGACTTTTGATAATTCTCAATTGATAGGTCTTTTTGCCCCGCCTTGAGGTAAGCCTCACCGAGGCTATCGTAGGAATTCCAATTTTTGGGATAGTCCTGCACTTCGAGCTTGAAGGTCTGGATGGCCCAATCGGTTTGTCCCCCGGAGAGGAACTGGTAGCCGAGCTGGATCAGAGTGTTTTCGTCGAGGGTGTAGGGGGAGGATGATCCAGCTTTCTTCAACTCTTCATATCGTGTAATCGCGGCTCGCGGACCTTTGATGTTGGCGACCAGCATGAGCAGCGCTGCGGCCGCAGGAGGATCGGGCGTGTAGTTCCATCCGTATTCCTTGGCCACGCTTTGGATGATCTGGTTCGCAACCGTGACGCCGTTCTCGGAGTCGGCCATGACGGCTACGCCTTTACCCGAATCGGCGAACATGATCAGGAGCGCCTGAAAGCCGGCATCGTCGCCTTCGTGGCCGAACTCCTCCGGGTTCTTGTACTGACCGAGGAAGAAACCCAACCCCACTTGTCCGATCTGCGGCTTCAGCATCTCACGGGTCGTGGCCTGGTCGAGAACGTGATTCGCTTTGCCTTGTTTCGACAGAGCGGTTTCAATGCCGAACTTGGCAAGATCGGTGGGGGTGGTCCACAAGCCGGCAGCAGCCATTTCGGGATAAATGTGCCACTTGCCGGGAATCGGTGTGCCGTCGGCGTTGGTGCCGGCGGCGGTTGCAGCGGCGCGCGCGGGGGGAAGCGGCTGTTCATAACTGCTGTCGCTCATACCGATTTTGTCGAGCACGGCCTCGCGCATGAATTGCGGAAAGGGTTTGCCGGCTACGTCCATTACGAGCTGCTGCTCGATGGTGATTCCGCCGCCGGAGTATTGAAATTTGGTTCCCGGGACGAACTCGACCCGGATGGGCGCGGTGTTCGCGGGCGGCTCGCCGTTGAAGATTTGCACGAGGGTTGGAATCGGGGTTCCGACGGCATATCCGGGGAAGCCATGGACGGTCAGGCCGGCGCTGTGGCTGAGCAGGCGGCGCAACGTGACTTTTTGGTCTTTGGTGAACTCGTTGTCGGGGACCTGCCAGGATTTCAGTTTCTGGTTGACGTTTTCATCGAGTGAGAGCTGGCCGTGCTCGACCAGAGTCATGGTTCCGGTGGCGGCGACGGGCTTGCTGATCGATCCTGCCTGAAAGAGCGTGTGGACAGTAACCGGCGTGCTGGAGGCGGCTGCGGTAACTCCGTAACCTTTGGCCCAGGCGATTTTGAAGTTATCGATGACTGCGATGCTCAGGCCGGGGACGTTGTAGAGCTGCATGAGCTTCTCGATGTTGATCTGCATCGGTGGCTCGTCGCTGCTCAGAGGAAGCGGCGGAATCCCGTTTTCCACGCGCTGGATGCGGACGGCAACTTCGGAGTCGTTCGAAGCCTTCGGGTGGGGCCGGGATGCAGCGAGAGCCAGCAAGGCCAGCAACGAAAGTGCTGCGCAGGAAACGCCGCGGGTGTAGGAAGTGGATTGCACGAGTCCTCCGCCGCGGCAAGGTGCGGCCTGAGATTAGAGTACGGCCTGGAGTATAGACTCTGTTTTAGCAGCGATGTTAGCAGTCAGTCGTGCGGTCTGGGGTCGGCGACCGCAACCTGGCACTGTTTCAGCGGGCTTTATTTTCAGCCGACCGTAAACTTCGGCTTCGCTTCGAAGTGCTGACATACACGCGACCGTTCGCGACCAGCGGGATGACGAAGCGGGTGGCCAGCGCGGCGCGATCCCGCGCACTGTCCTGTTAGGACGTATAAATCGGTTGGCCGAGCTTGGTGGCGTCGAATGCATAGAGGATGGCTGGGCGATTATCGGGGCCATTCCATAGCTCGGTTGAGATAGCCCAGGGATGGCGTTTTTCTTGCCGTTGGCAGAGATGGCAGGCGTGGCGCCGGGATTTTCGAACTTCAGGCTGGAAGATGCAATGGCTGTGAGTTGTCCGTTTTTGACGGCGTAGTCGCGCAGGTAGCCGCCGCTGGCGGCGAACAAGGCGTGGCGGTTCCAATCAATCGCTCAGCAACTATTCCCACGCTATAATTAAAAACTTACGATCTTTACCCACATTTACGTGTCTGCTTGCAACCCGCTCGGGTGCGTCCGCGCTCCTACTCCATTGCTAACGACACCGGTATGAGGCAATTGCAGAACGCCACTTTAATTATCCGGAGTGGATTCTCCGGATACCCAGGTCGCGAAAGGAAGAAACATCGAAATGATTCGATTGGTTGTCGCAACGATTGTTCTAACCGTCTTGATTGGTTCCGTGGCTTTTGCTCAGAACTCCACCCCCAAAGTGCAAATATTTGGCGGATACTCTTACGTTCACGTGGATAACGGCGGTCTAACGGGCGGGGACTTGGACTTCGCTCTGCGCGAATTGAATCTCCCATTCGGAACGGCATCCAACTTCACTGGTTGGAACGCGGAGGGTCAGTACAATTTCAACCGTTGGATCGGACTCGCGGGGGACGTTGGCGGACGCTATGGCATGCCCATCACGGACTACAGAAACGACAACCTCCACGGACTTCCCAAGGCTACGGGTTATACGTTCTTGGTTGGGCCGGTGCTTTCCTACCGGACAAAATCAAGAATGACGCCCTTCGTGCATGTACTTGTTGGCTACGACCGTGCCAGCCTGAATGCGACCACCATCACCGGCGTGTCGACTCCGGTCTCCTCTTCTGCTACCACTGATGACGATTTGGCACTGGCATTGGGAGGCGGACTCGACTTCCGGGTGGCACGGCATTTTGCTCTCCGGTTGCCGCAGGTAGATGACCTGCGCACGTATCACAACTTGAATCATTTCTACGAAAGTGCGTTCCCGAATCGATTATTCGATGGCCTGCCTCTTCACCAGAACAACGTTCGAATCTCCGGCGGAATCGTTCTAAGTTTCTGATTCATTTCTCCGGTAGTCCGAAGGCATACAACGCGCTGCCCGCAGCGATCGCCACGTATTGTTTTCCATCCACCGCGAAGGCCATGGGGGCGGCATAGACCGCGCCCCCCATCTGAAAGTGCCACAGGGGTTTGCCGGAAGCGGCATCGAGGGCAATGAAGTTTCCTTCGGCATCGCCAGTGAATACCAGGCCGCCGGCGGTTGCCAACACGCCCGACCAGGTCGGCGAAGTGTGCTCGAACTTCCACTTAATCTCTCCCGTCACCGGATCCATCGCCTTCAGAAATCCGCGATAGGGCTCGGCCTCTTCCGAGGGAAAATATGCGCTGCCATAGTAAGCATGGCCAGCCTCGTAAGGCTGCGGCGCAGTGCTGAAAATATCGCATTGATCGCGGGCGGTTACGTAAAAGAGTGAGGTCTGGGGATCGAACGCAGGCGCCATGAAGTTCGTCGTTCCCAACGCTCCCGGACACACTGTGTGGCCCTCGAGGGTTGGCGAAGCTTCTTTGTTTGCTATCGGGCGGCCTTCGGCATCCTTCGTGTCACTCCATGTGATCTTGCCGTAGGCGTTGGCCGAAATCAGTTTTCCGGTGGCGCGATCGATAACATAGAAGAATCCATTGCGATTGGCCTGCGCGATCAGATGCTTGCCGCCGGAATCGATCATCACGGGGACTTGCGTGGCGTCCCAGTCATGCTCGTCGTGTTTGGTGAATTGGAAATACCAGTTCATCTTGCCTGTATCGGCGTTAAGAGCAAGCAGGGAATTGCTGTAGAGATTGTCGCCGGCTCGTCCCTCGCCGCGATTTGAGGGGGATGGATTTCCAGTGGGCCAGAGAATCTGGTTCGTGCCCGAGTCGTAGGTTCCCGTATTCCACGCCGGCGCGCCGCCAATCTTCCAGGAATCGCCCTCCCAGGTTTCGTGTCCAGGTTCACCGGGACCGGGCACAGTGTAAAAGCGCCACTTGCGGGCGCCTGTCGCAGCATCGTAAGCATCGATGAACCCGCGAACCCCGTACTCGCCGCCCGAGACACCAATGACGACAAGATTTTTCACCGCGAGGGGCGCGACAGTAAAGCTGTATCCGGTGCGATAATCCGCGGCGACGATATCCCAGATGACCGCGCCCGTTTTCGTATCAAGCGCGATCACGTGCCCATCGAGCGTCCCCAGAAAAACTTTGTCGTCCAAAATGGCCAGGCCGCGATTCACCCGCCCGCAGCAGGGACGAATGTCCCCTGGCAGCTGATGCTGATACATCCAGATCGGCCGGCCGGTGCGGGCATCCAGAGCGAACGCACGGTTATCTTGCGCCGTGGCGTAGAGAATTCCGTCAACCACAAGCGGCGTGGTCTCGAGTTTTCCTGTCGCCCCGGTCTGATAAACCCACTTCGCGGTCAGCGCATGCGCGTTGGCCAGGTTGATCTGATCGAGCGGGCTGAAGCGGCGTCCGGTGTAATCGCCGGAATACGTCAGCCAGTTCTGCGGCTCCTTCTCGGAATTCAGCAGGCGTTCGAATGTAACCTGCGCGTTAGCCGCGGAGTTGAAAAGACTGCAACCGAGGCAGATCGTCGACAGCGCGGCGAAGATTTCCCGGACTCTCATTCCTTTCGCCCTCACTTCGTCCCCACGCTGGTCAGGTAGGCCACAAGGTCATTAAGATCTTTGTCGCTCAAAATATCTGGATTGTACCGCGGCATCATCGACTCCCTGCTCTTTTGAAAGGAACGAAGCTTTTCTTTTTCGAGCAGATAGATTTGCTCGCTCGTATCCATAAGCTGGACGGTAAAGTTGTCTTCGTTCAGAGCGACGCCCTTGATTTGCTTTCCATCGGCAGTCACCACGGTGACGGTTTCGTATTCCTGCGGAAACTCTTTCGTGGACTCGGTCAATCCCCATGCCAGCCGACGGCTGGGATTGCGGACTGAATCAATGATGGCTTCCCGAGTCCGCGAGCCACCTACGGCCGTCAATTCGGGACCTACGCGTCCACCTTTGCCCTCGACCATGTGGCAGAGTGAGCAATTCGCGTCGCCATAAAAAAGTGCCTTGCCATGGGCGACGTCGCCCATCGGCCTGGCTGGCGCTTTTACTTCCTGCCTCCGGATATAAGTAATGATCTGCCAAATCTCTTCATCGGTCATACCAACACCTTGGCCGTTCGTTCCGTTAGCGGGCATGACCGTGCCCGGTATTCCGTTGCTGATCACCTGAAACAATTCTGCGTCGGAATGGGCGTGCTTCTTTTGTGCCCGAGTCAAGTCGGGACCGCGGCCGCCGCCGTGCGCGCCCAGGCCATGACAGAGCGCGCAATTGATGCGGAACTCAAACTCGCCCGCCTTCGCGGCCTTGGCGTCGCCAGCATAAGGATTGTGATCGTCCGCGCGGCTCGCTGTCGCCAGAAACATTATCGCGAGCAAGACTGCCCAAGCCGGAGTTCTCAGAACCAGCTGTACTTTGTGTTTAGTGAAAAGCATGCACCTTGGCCCTCGAGCACCCGCCACGCCCCTGGAGAATACCGATGTTACACCAGCCTCTCGGTGGACATCCGCACCCCGAGTATCCCGATACAAAAATCAAAGATCACAGGCGGCTCCGCGGTTCAAACCCTGCGGAACAGGGGTACCTCGGTAACGCTAGCGCCGCACGCAACTCAAAGTAATCTGAGGGCGTACCTTCTCTGCTGAGGCCCTTGGACAATGCGCCTGGCTGCGGACAAATTGTTCGTGCTTCTCTCAATCTTCGC
>DATNKA010000580.1:0-8441 GCA_035603655.1 Candidatus Acidiferrales bacterium
CGAAGCTGACATCGAGATGGCGCTGCATGAATCCCTAGCGAATGCCGTGATCCACGGTAGTGGTGAGGACTCCCGCAAGAGAGTCCACGTCATGTGCCGCTGCTACTTGGACGGAGAAGTCTCAATCACGGTTCGGGACGAAGGAAGAGGATTCGACAGCAGCGCAGTGCCGGATCCCACTTTTCTAGAAAACCTGCTGCTCGCGCATGGTCGTGGGATCTACCTCATAAAGACGTTAATGGACGAAGTCTCGTTCCAAGAAGGCGGCGCGGTTGTCCTGATGCGAAAGAGATCTAACGCAAAATCAGCCGAACGGAGGAACCCATATTGACGCGGACATTTTCAAGCTTCGTACTTGAATACTTCGAGCCGGATCCCACGTGTCCGTGGTTCTCTTGCTCTCAGGTCTCGGCTTGGCGCAAAAGGTGGTGACCGCGAGGGCCATCATTCCATTCAAGTTTTGGGCATAAGACCACGAGTTCCAAGCTGGGGACTCTGTCTTCGACAACGAAGTTCCAGGTTCAGCTACGATCCACCGTGAAGGAACAAACTCAAGTTATTGGGGTCACAATCACCTCGATGCCAAGGGGCATTTCGGCAAAGTTGCGCTGACGGTTTGATCCGATCATGACGACTTGGAGCCAAATCGCCGGCATAATCGCGCACAAGATGCGATCCGGGATGGCAATCTTGCCGATGTCGTGGAGAAAAGTGCCACTGGCAATGACAGCGGTCTGCTCACGATCCAGCGTAATCCGAATTTGTGAGTTTCAAACGGCGATTCTCCCTTACTGGCCCGGAACCGAATGTTCACTTAATTTAAAATAGGGATGCCGATGAGAACGCGACTCTAACGAGTGCGTGTGTCCTGTATGCTGCAACTGGGCGGTCACGCTCTGCTGGGGATCGCGTGAATAGTTCAGCAAGACGATGCTTCGAGATCGTGCCCGAATTGCCACGTTGTTCAAATCCTCCTCGGAATGGGAGGATTGAAGGCCGTGGCCATCAAGAACTTCTTTACTTCGAGCAGAGATACTCAGACTGTAGTCTGTCGTTTGCCGGGCGATTACTTCGAGCTTGTAGGTCCCGCTGACAGGTCCGCATACCTGAACTATTCCCCGGCAGGCATCTGAACCATGCAGATCATCGCAGTCGAAGTATCCTTCTGCCTCCGGGAACTGCTGCCAGGCACGTTTAGTAAGCGGATCAAAGCCGATGCGTCGCCCACGGGGATCCGTCAACATGACACCCACCTTGGGTGCGCCATTATTTTCCGTACGAAAAACAATATCGAGCTCGCCCATTGAAAGACAGTCCGCGTCATCCTTGGGGTCAACTTCTTCAAGCACATTGCGGATACCGGCATCTCTGTCCTTTATGGAATCCACGAGACCACGGTCGCATAGGGCGGACCTCGGAATGATTACCGCAAACAATGTCAGCACCTTCACAATTCTGCAATTCAACACAATCGCTCTCCTTCTTACCCTTTCGTGCAACGGGTTTCGATGGGGCCTGCATTTGCTTCGCCTCACTGAACCTGACGCAACTGGATTGCCGAATCACGGCCAGCAAACTTCGTTCCTCTGCCCGCGGTTCTGCAGAGATTAGGTCATAGCCGGCTCGCTTGTGCGCGAATCCGGATGTCGAGATGTCGAGAATCGGCTTTCTCGACACTTTTGACAGTTCCCGTGCTTGGACCGTCTCACAAACTCCTTGATTCGGCGTTGTTTAGCACCGCGCTGGCTCTGGTATGCGAGTTGCATTTCCAAACGCTAGAGGCGTGAGGGCTGTTGAGCATTTTCGGGCAGTTCACTCGTTCCCGGGAAAAGTTTTTGAAGCAGAAAAGCGCAGTCGCGCGACGGACGCGCCTGAAATCGACGAGACGACTCTCAGGGCACATTTCCCCCCAACCGAGCAGCGTCCCGATTCAGGCGCGTCTGTGACGCGATTGATGCGGAGTTCGATAACTCGATTGAGGGGAAGGAAATGATGAAGCAAATCTCTACAGCTTTGGTTAGTGCGGTGATCCTGCTGAATGCACTTGGCTGCAGCAACGGTAAGGTGCAAGCCTCGGCTCCGCCTCCACCGCCGGTGGTCGAGGTCGAACCGGTTATTCAAAAGGATGTCCCGGTTCAGGGCGAGTGGGTCGGAACTCTCGAAGGCTACGTCAATGCGCAGATTCAGCCTCAGGTGAGCGGTTACCTGATTCGCCAGGATTATCACGAAGGGGGCTTCGTCAGAAAAGGTCAGCTCCTGTTCGAGATCGATCCCCGTCCATTTCAAGCCGTGCTCGATCAAGCCAAAGGACAACTGGCACAGGCCGAGGCGCAGATGGCGAACGCCGAGCTGAATGTAAAGCGTGATATTCCCGAAGCGGAAGCTCATGCCATTCCCCAGAGCCAACTGGATACCGACACGCAGGCGCTCCGCGCAGCGAAGGCCTCCGTCGAGGCCGACCAGGCGGCCGTAGAACAAGCCACGATAAACCTTGGCTACACAAAGGTCACTTCTCTCATCGACGGAATCGCCGGCATCAACACCGTGCAGGTGGGCAACCTGGTGGGACCATCTGCCGTGCTCACCGCGGTTTCGCAGGTAAGTCCGATTAAGGTTTATTTCCCGATCAGCGAACAGGAATACCTGCGCATGGCGGACGGCGGCAGTCCGGGGAGCGTGGACTTTAGCACGCACGCTTCACGAATCCCGTTGCAGTTGACCCTGGCCGACGGGAGTACCTACCCGCATCCCGGCAGAATCATCTTCGCCGATCGGCAGGTAAACACCCAGACCGGAACCATTCAGATCGTGGGTGAGTTCCCCAACTCCAGAAATGTGTTGCGACCCGGCCAGTACGCGCGCGTTCAGGCGCCAACCGGAAATATTGAGCGAGCGCTGCTGGTGCCGCAGGCGGCAGTGAATCAGCAGCAAGGAACGTATCAGGTCACTGTCGTCGGCGCTGATAACCGAGTCCAGCTCCGTACCGTGAAGGTCGGACCGACAGTGGGCACGCTCTGGGTGATCACCTCGGGCCTGAAGCCCGGAGAACGCGTGGTTGCTGTGGGAGCAGACAAGGTCAAGGAAGGTGGGCTGGTGAACCCCACACCATACAAAGAGACGGAGGATCGCTAAGCCATGGCGAACTTTTTCATTCGAAGACCGATCGTCGCGATCGTGATTGCGATTCTTACAGTCATAGTCGGCGCGATTTCAATCGCGACCTTGCCGGTAGCGCAGTTCCCAAACATTGCTCCACCCGAGATCAGGTTGCAGGCCACCTATCCCGGTGCGGACGCGCAGACTCTTGAGCAATCGGTTGCCACGCCCATCGAGCAGCAAGTCAGCGGCGTGGACAACATGAATTACATGTACTCGCTGAACGCCACTGCGAACCAGCAAACCACATTGCTCGTCGACTTCGATCTCAAGACGGATCCCAACACGGACCTGCTGCTCACGCAGTCGCGCCAGCAACTGGCCAACGGTCAGTTGCCGCCGGAGGTGAACAATTACGGAATCACTCTGAAGAAGTCAACCACTGCTCCGCTCATGCTGATTTCCCTGTACTCGCCGCAGCGCACCCACGATTCGAACTATCTGGCCAACTACGCCTACATCAACCTCAACGATCCCATCGCACGGCTATACGGCGTTGGTCAAACCCAGGTCTTCGGCTCCGGGCAGTATGCCATGCGGCTATGGGTGAAGCCTGACCAAATGGCTAAGCTTGGCATCACCGTCACGGACATAGTTAATGCGCTTCAGGCCCAGAACACTGTGAATCCGGCTGGCCAGGTCGGTGGCGAACCGGCTCAGAGTAACCAGCAATTTACCTATGCCGTGCTGGCTCAAGGACGCCTGACTTCTCCGGAACAGTTCGGTAACGTCATCGTGCGCGAAGCACCGAATGGGGGCACGGTTCGAGTCAAAGACGTGGCCCGAGTCGAACTGGGCACGCAGGACTACAGCCTGATTGGTCGCCTGAATGGCAAGCCCAGCGGCATCATTGCCGTCTATCAGTTGCCCGGAACCAATGCTGTGCAAACGGTCGAGGGCGTCCGGAAGCTCATGGCTCAAATGAAGCAACGCTTTCCCCAAGATATCGATTTCACGGTTTCGCTCGACCAGACACTCCCGGTCACAGAAGGCATGAAAGAGATCCTTGAGACCCTGGTGATTGCGATTGTGCTGGTCATTTTTGTGGTCTATCTTTTTTTGCAAGATTGGCGCGCCACCATGATCCCAATGCTGGCGGTTCCTGTATCGCTGGTTGGCACATTCGTCGTTTTCCCGTTGTTTGGGTTCTCAATCAATACGCTTTCGATGTTCGGATTGGTGCTCGCAATAGGATTAGTGGTCGACGACGCGATCGTGGTGGTTGAAGGAATACAGCACCACATCGAGGAAGGTCTATCTCCTACCGATGCGGCCAAAAAAGCGATGGACGAGCTTTCCGGCCCAGTCGTCGGTATCGCTCTAGTCTTGGCGTCGGTGTTCGTGCCAACCGCTTTCATTCCGGGAATCACCGGCAGGCTGTACCAGCAATTCGCTGTTACGATTGCGATCTCCGTGATGCTGTCGGCCTTTAACGCCCTCACGCTGAGTCCGGCGCTTGCCTCACTGCTGCTACGTCCTAAGAAAGAGACACGCGGACCGCTTGGAAAATTCTTTGGCTGGTTCAACACCTACTGGGACCGCTCCACCGATAGCTTTGTCCGCTGGTCGGGTGACCTGATTCGAAAGGCCGCGGTGGTGATCGTTCTGCTTGTAGTCGCCGGGGTTGCAGCGTGGCTCTTTAGCGCCCATCTGCCCTCGAGCTTCCTGCCCGATGAAGACCAAGGGTACTTCTACATCAACATGCAGCTCCCCAATTCGGCGTCCATGGAGCGGACCAGCGAAGCCGCGAAACAGGTAGAGCAGGTTCTCGCCAACACGCCGGGAGTTCAGTACACAACAAGCGTCATTGGTTTCAGCTTGCTCAGCTACGTCCGGACTTCGTATAACGCATTCTTCTTTGTAACTCTGAACCCCTGGGAGGATCGTAAAACCCGGGCCGAACAATATCAGGCTATCAAGGCGCATTTGAATCAGGAGCTCAGGCAGTTTCCAGAAGGCACAGCTTTCGGTTTCTCACCACCCGCGATCCCCGGGGTGGGTACTGCCGGCGGCGTGACGTTTGCTTTGGAGGACCGTGCCGGCAAGGATGTCAAGTTTCTTGCGGATAACCTGAACAAGTTCATGGCGGCCGCCCGCAAGCGCCCTGAGATTGGCCTGATCTCCACCACGTTTATCCCGAGCGTGCCGCAAAAGTTCATCAATGTGGACAAGGACAAGGTGTTGAAGCAAGGCGTTAATTTAACCGACGTCTACAACACCATCCAAGCCTACATGGGCGGCTTGTTCGTCAACTACTATAACGATTTCGGTCGTACCTGGCAGGTATATGTAGAGGCCGAAGCGCCTTACCGGGCGACGACCGACGATCTCGGACAATTCTATGTCCGCAACAGCCAAGGCCAGACGGTGCCTCTTACCGCGCTGGCAAAGTTTGAGACCCGTTACGGCCCCGAGTTCACAATGCGCTACAACGAGTACCGGTCGGCACAGATCAATGTTAGCGCGGCGGCCGGTTACAGCTCCGATCAGGCAACGGCAGCCCTGGAAGATGTTTTCAACCAAACCATGCCGAGCGAAATGGGTTTCGACTACATTGGCATGTCGTATCAGGAGCAAAAGGCGCGCCAAGGAGTGCCGTCTTCCGTCATATTCGGATTTTCGCTGCTCTTCGTTTTCCTGATTCTGGCGGCGCTCTATGAAAGCTGGACAGTGCCATTCAGCGTGCTGCTCAGCACGCCGGTCGCGGTGTTCGGCGCTCTCGCTGCGCTCTGGCTGCGTCGCGTCGTAATCGGTCTTTACCTTCCTCAGTATATGGTTCAAATCGAGAACGACGTCTACGCCCAGATCGGACTGGTGATGCTCATCGGCCTGGCGGCGAAAAACTCGATTCTGATCGTCGCATTTGCCAAGGAAGACTTTGAAAAACGCGGCATGTCCCTGGTGGATGCCGCACTCTCCGCGGCGAGGCTTCGCTTCCGGCCCCTCATGATGACCGCGCTCGCCTTTATTCTCGGCTGCGTGCCGCTCTGGACAGCTTCCGGAGCAGGCTCTGTAGCACGCCAAATCATGGGCACGGCGGTCATCGGAGGCATGATTGCCGAGACCTTTATCGGCAGATTCTTTGTTCCCGCGATCTTCTACGTGGTTGAGAAGATCTCAGGCGCTGAGCAACGGAGAGCACTGCCACTCGCGCCCGCCGAAGCGCCCGGTCAAGGTGATTAATTATGAAGAAGACTGCACTCTTAGGAATTCTAGCCGTCCTGGTCCTGGAGCCCGGATGCATGATGGGGCCGAAATACAAGCGGCCAACTGCGGATGTACCGCAGGAATTTCGTGCACCCGCTCCACAACAGGCCGCCCAAGCCTCGTCGCTGGGCAATGAAGATTGGTGGCAGGTCTATCAGGATCCGGTGCTCACGCAGCTGATCCACACCGCCATCGCGCAAAATTATGATGTGCGCATCGCCGCAGCCCGCGTTCTTGAAGCCCAAGCGCAGGTCGGCATTACCCGAGCGAACCAGCTCCCCTCGGCGAGCGTAGGTGCGGACGTTTTCAGCCAGCAAAACGCCAAGGTTACGAACCTCTTTCCTGCTTACCAGGTCAATGGCGGCGAACTGAACCTGTCGGTGATCTGGAATCTGGACTTCTGGGGAAAATATCGCCGACAAACCGAGGCGGCTCGCGCCCAGTTACTCGCAACCGAGTGGGGGCGGCGCGCGGTACTTTCTTCGCTGGTGGCCAATGTAGCGACGGCCTATTTCGAGCTTCGCGCGCTCGACAGCGAGCTCGAAATCTCGCAGCGCACTCTGGCGTCGCGGCAACAATCTGTGCAGTTAACTCAGACGCTTGAGAGCCATGGCGGAGCCTCGGGGCTCGACGTGAGTCAAGCCGAGCAACTCGTCTACACGGCTTCGGAGACGATCCCCGATCTCGAACGGCAGATTCAACAGCAGGAAAACCTGCTGAGCGTTCTGCTCGGTGAAAATCCACAATCCATTCCTCGCGGACGCCCGCTTACCGAACAGCCCGTCCCTCAGAACGTTCCGACCGGCCTTCCATCGGAATTACTGGAGCGCCGGCCGGACGTTCGCCAGGTAGAGGAGAACATGGTCGCTGCCAACGCACAAATTGGGGTTGCGAAAGCCTCATTCTTCCCCAGCCTGTCACTCACGGGACTCGGAGGGCTCGAGAGCAACGCCTTGCACAGCTTCATCACGCAGCCCTCGGAAACCTGGTACGGGGCCCTCAACGTGAGTCAACCCGTCTTCCAGGGTGGAGCGCTCCGTTCGCAACTCAGGCTCGCCCGCGCAAACTGGCAGGAAGCCACGCTTTCTTACAAGCAAACCGTTCAGACCGCTCTGGAACAGGTTTCCAATTCACTCGTTGCTTCTCAAAAAGATCGTGAATTTCGCGAGCAACAGGAACTGCTCACGCAGGCAGCGCAGCAGACCGACCAATTGTCCGAGGTGCTTTATAAGAACGGCGGCGCGAGCTACCTCCAGGTGCTGACCAGTGAGACCAATTACTTCTCCGCGGAACTCAACCTGGTGGGAGCCCAGCTCAACGAGCGTTTGGCGCTGGTTCAGCTTTACCAGGCGCTGGGAGGCGGGTGGCAACAATAGGGGTGGGACAAAGATGCTTAGGAGAACCCTAGTTGCGTGCGACGGATCCACTGAATCCGGACCTGCATATGAGACGAATAACGTCTCTTTCAATCCTCATTCGCCGCGCCCATCGAGTTCGCGATCGAGAGCGCAAGGTTCGATCTGTGGATTGTCGCGGTAGTTGCGATCGTGACCCTACTGTGGAACGTCGCGGGACGAACGCTTACGCCCTGAAGTGAGCTCGAAGAAGCACGACCGCAATATGTCCACTTCCAAAGGATGGTTTGTAAGTTCGATGAACTGGCTGAGCACCGGATCGTCAATCCCCTCCGTTGAGGGTCGGTTCTGATGGGCTGTTCGCGGAAAGGTAGTTCAAAAATGAAAACGAAGTTGTTTTTGTCGCTCCTGCTGTTGGCTGTGGTTGTGGCGCATGGTGTGCCAGCAACTGCGGGCGAGGGCACAGGAAATTCTCACACTGGAACCAGGCAATCGCTCGTCGCTCCCGCTGAGGAGCCAGCGATCACAACTGTGCCGACAGGTCCGAGGACTGCGGCAGACGATCCGAAGCAAGGGTTGCAGGATTATGACTCATTAATGATTGCGCTCACACAGAAGTTCTCTGCCACACTCGCGACGATCGCGGAAGCCGCAAAGCGAGGCGAAATAAGCAGCGAGCAGGCAAGAAAAATGAGTGCCGAGCAATATCAGCTCACCCACAAG
>DATNKA010000581.1:0-2222 GCA_035603655.1 Candidatus Acidiferrales bacterium
GAAGTGGAGTTTCCGCGAGATCGGAGCCAAAGCCAAAAGCAATGTCGCTCATTATGGAGGTGGTGGCGCACCGACGACCATCGTCTGTGGGTCCATGAGTTTCGATCGCGCCAGCCTGAAGCCGATCACTCAGTTATTGCCGAGCTTCATTCTGATGAAGGCCGATGAGGCACGCACACTTGCTCTTCACAACACAGTGCAGGCGCTTGCTGCAGAAATGGCAGAGCAGGCGCCGGGATCTGAAGTCGTCGCGACTCGGCTGGCTGAGGTTCTGTTTATCCAAATGCTCCGAGCGCATATCGCGTCAGGACCGGAACGCAACAAAGGATGGCTTCGTGCTGTTTTCGATCCTCAAATGGGCACTGCCCTGAGTGCCATTCACGACAGAGTGAATACAGCCTGGACGGTCGAAGCCCTGGCCGAGGCGGCTAGCATGTCTCGCTCCGCATTTCGCAGCCCGTTTCAAGGAGCTGCTCGGACAAACGCCACTGGAATATGTAACCGAGTGGAGGATGCAGAAGGCGATGCAGTTACTACAACGGCGTGACAAGAAGCACCTAGACGTTGCTCGGTTGGTCGGTTACGAGTCCGACGCTGCGTTCAGTAAGGCCTTCAAGCGAGTTGTCGGGGCCAGCCCTGGTGAATACCTCAAACGTGGTCTTGAAGGCCAGGGTAATGCCGGAATGGCGGAAGATTTTTGAAGCGGAGGATTCTGACTTTGGCGGCGTGCTATGGAAGTGTGTTCTTCCACTGAAATGGGTGCCCCAGGCGCCTCGCATTTGGGAACGGGAGATCGCGGACCCAACAACCGACCGAAGCAGACCACGATCAGTCCCGGTAAACGCTAGATCCCTATCGAAACTGCCCCGGCAAATAATCCTTGGACACACCCTTGCTCGTCGCGCCGGGGCAGTCCCGATAGGGATCTAGCGTTTATCGTTACTGATCCGACGGACACAGACAAAGCGTCTAAGCGGACGGATGTTTCAGAACGTCCGCCAGTGCATGAATCCGCATTGAGTCGGCCGGGGTCTTCGAGGTTGCCGCGCTCTTTTCCAACGAAGGCGCCATCCCCTTCAATTTCGCGGTGCTGCGCTTGCTCATGTGTGAACTCTCTGCGCTTTTAATCGCCTTCTGCAGCTCTGCGATTCGGTTTGCGGGCAGAGCCTCCGACCTCGACAATTGGTCCACGTACGCTTTTGCCACAACCAACTTTGCAGCCCACTCGATTTTTTGCTGGTTCTGGACATTCAGGTCAGTCACTCGAACCGTCTTGGCCGCGTCGATTTCATTCTGCGTGAGAAATTTGGTAGGCGTCAGTTGAAACACGTCCAGCCCACGCGCTATCTCCGAAGCGTAAATGTAACCGTTGTACCAATATGCCGACCAGTCGCCCCCGAGCACCAGCACTTTCGGATCAATGGGACCGCGATCGAAGTAAGCAATCTCGAAGGGGTTCGCCGGGTCGGTGAAGTCCATCACGGACACCCCGCCCTGGTACCACGCCTGCACTTCAATATCTCGGCCGGGAACCGGAATCAGAGAACCATTGTGCGCCACGCAGTTCTCCGTATCGCCCTGCGCGGATGGCAGCTTGTAGTAGTTCACGAAACTCAGCTTGTCGTCCTTCAGACGGAAGATGGCATCCGCGCCCCACTTGTTCGGGTCGTTCGGACGGCAGCGCGCCCCTAGGCCACCGCCCCACTCGTCGGTGAACACAACTTTGCTGCCATCATTCGAGAACGAAGCCGAATGCCAGTAGGAATAGTTCGGATCATTCACGGCATCCAGTCGCTTGGGATGTACAGGGTCTTTGATGTCAAGCACAATTCCGTTCCCGGAGCACGCGCCTGCTGCCAACCCGATCGCGGAGTACACAGTAATGTCGTGGCACTGGTCGGTGTCCGCCGGTTTCTCCGCGCCCTTCTTGCCATGGGTGCCGCCGTTATTCAGGCCGTTGATCGCGCCCGTGCGCGCATCGATGAATAGGCGCGGACTCCCCACGATCTTAGCCTCCTGCGGCGCAGCCACCGGAACTTTGATCACATCGATGCGAAACAACGCCGTATTCGGATCCTTGTCCGGTTTTTCGCCGGAGCACCCAGCCAGTTCTTCTGGTTGACGTACAAACGAAGTCCCCGACACGTAGATGTAAACATTCTCTTTGTCGTTCGGATCGGTTACCAGGGTATGCGTGTGCGATCCGCGGCACGTCTGCACGG
>DATNKA010000582.1:0-7637 GCA_035603655.1 Candidatus Acidiferrales bacterium
TCATTCCCCGCCTGGCCAATGACTACCGTGTGATCGCACCAGACCTTCCGGGTTTCGGATTCACCGAAGTTCCGCCTGAGGGGCAGTATTCGTACACCTTCGATCGACTCGCGCTCACGATGGATGCCTTCACACAGGCACTCAAGATCGACCGCTACGCAATCTATGTGTTCGATTACGGCGCGCCCACTGGCTTCCGTTTGGCGATGGCACACCCTGAGCGCGTCACAGCCATCGTTTCGCAAAACGGGAACGCCTACGAAGAAGGCCTTGGCGACGCTTGGGGCCCGATCCGAAAGTATTGGGCCGAGCCAACAGCAGAAAACAGGGACATACTTCGCCAAACAGTTCTAACAGCGGGAGGAACGCGCTGGCAGTATACCCACGGCGTCGCAAATCCAGAGGCTGTTCCGCCTGAGTCATACACCTTGGACACGGCTCTGCTGGAACGGCCGGGGAATAAAGAGATTCAGCTCGATTTGTTTCTGGATTATGCGTCGAACGTGAAGCTTTATCCGAAATTACACGAATATTTCCGCAAATCGACACCGGCTTTGCTTGCGATCTGGGGCAAGAACGACCCGTTCTTCATTCCCGCCGGAGCCAAGGCCTTTCAAAAGGACCTGTCCAACGCAGAGGTGCAATTCCTCGATACCGGACACTTTGCGGTTGAGACACACGTGGTAGAAATTGCCGCCGCGATGAAAGACTTCTTCGCCGCGAATGGCGTCGGCCGGCTGAAAGCAGAACGAACGGCTTAACGACGAGTAACGAGGAGAATATGGAACGTCGAAGATTTCTTGGTGCGCTCACAGCAGCATCTTTAGGTGTGGCTCTCGATGGCTCTCTCACTCGATTTGCCCGTGCGCAAAATACCGCACGGGCTGCCGCGAACCCGCAGACTTCCAAAACAGGTGGATTTCCCCCGAACTCAACAATCGTCTTGGTACATGGGGCGTGGGCCGATGGCTCGTGTTGGAGGAACGTCATTTTGCCTTTAAAACGGCGCGGTCTCCAAGTCATCTGCGCGCCGATCCCGATGACATCCTTAACCAACGACTCTACCGCTTTGAGTCAGGTGCTGGAGCGGACCAGCGGCCCGGTGGTCCTGGTGGGACACGCATACTCTGGCGCCGTGATCGCAGCAGTGCGCGAAGACCGAGTCAAGTCTCTGGTTTATATCGCGGCGCTCGCGCCCGATGAGGGTGAGACCGTGGCCCAGGTTTTCTATCGCGACCCAAAGCCCCCGGAATCGCCCAAGTTGGCACCCGATGCCCACGGCCTTATTTGGATCCCGGACGGTGGCTTTCAACGCGCGGTTGCCCACCAAGCTTCTTCCGAACAGACAAGCATTGCAACTGCGGTGCAACGGCCAATCGCGGTTCGGTGCATTCAAGAACCAGCCCCAACGCCGTCGTGGAAAACAAAGCCGTCGTGGTTCCTGATTGCCGAAGAGGATCGCATGATCAATCCGAAGACGCAGCATTTCATGGCCGATCGTATGCGGGCGAAGGTTCATTCGCATCACGTGGACCACAGCCCGATGTACACGGAGCCAAATCTTGTGACCAACATAATCCTGGAAGCGGCGCGTGAGACCCTCCCGTCCTAGCTTCTTGCCGAAACGAACACTCAATTTCTTAATGGGAGAGGCAGGGACATGGGCAATACAAAATCTGTCGCCATTATCACCGGCGCAAGTCAGGGCATAGGCCAAGCCACAGCCATCCGGCTCGCTCGCGATTTCTCAGCCATTGTGCTCGCGGCAAGGGATGAGGACAAGCTGGAAACAACTGCGGCCGAGGTAAGGTCTTTTGAGGCTGAAGCCATGACCTTTGCTCTCGACCTGCGTCAACCACAATCACCGAAAAGCATCATCGAAGGAACGCTCGAACGCTTTGGCAGAATCGATGCGCTGCTCAACATTGCGGGCGCCGTGCCGCAAATCGACTTGTTCCAGATGACTGACGAGCAGTGGGACGACGGTATGGCGCTCAAGCTCCACGGCGCACGTCGATTAACCATAGAGGCTTGGCACGCTTTGAAGGCCTCGAATGGATCGGTTGTGTTCATATCCGGAAGCGCCGCCTTTGCCCCCAAACCCGGATATGCGGCAGTCGCGACGATCAATGCGGCCATTAACGCTCTCGCCAAGGCGTTCGCAGAGCAAGGGATCAAAGATGGAGTACAGGTCAACAGCGTATCTCCTGGAGCGGTGATGACAGGACGGAGGCGAGCATTCTTTGAGAGTTGGGCGCCGACCCACAATCTTACAGTCGAAGAGGCAATCAAGAAATTCCCGGAGCAGGCTGGCATCACCCGCTTTGGACTGCCCGAGGAGATTGCCGACCTAATGAGTTATCTGGTATCCCCGGCAGCAAGATGGATGACAGGCGCTTCTGTACGAATGGATGGCGGCGAGATCAAGACCATCTAGGACCAGACTGAGGAGGTAGCAATGGAGCGTCGTAGTTTTCTTGGTGGCCTCACTGCCGCGTCTTTCGGTGCTTGCTGGAGAATTCTTTCGTTAAACCAGTACGACCACTGAACTCAAATAAAACTGGAGGAAGTATGGCTGGCCAGGATTCTTTCGAGTCGTCTCTTGTCGATGTTTCAGGAAGCACGATTTTCGTGCGCCATTATGGAAAAGGACCGGCCATTCTCATGGTGCACGGCTTCCCGCGCACTAGTCTGATGTGGCGATTTCTTGCACCGACGCTCGCCGAGAATCACACCGTCATCTGCGCGGACCTTCGCGCCTACGGTCGCAGCGGGATACCCGCCTCTACCGACCACCACTTTCCTTATTCAAAGCGCGCAATAGCAAAGGAACTGGTGGAAGTGATGGATAAGCTCGGATTTCCGACCTTTACGCTGATCGGCCACGACCGCGGAGGACGCGTCAGCTACCGCATGGCCTTGGATTATCCGAAAAACGTGGAGCGACTCGCTGTCTTCGACGTGATTCCCATCCTCGAAGCGTGGAGCCGCTCCGATGCACGCTTCGCGCAGACTTACTGGCCTTGGATCTTGCTGTCGCAGAAAGAGCCGCTTCCAGAGAAGTATCTTCTCGGAGCGCCCGAAGCCGTCTTCCATAATCCCTTTGGGCAAGGTTCCTTCGGTCCAGAGATTCTCGAAGAATACGTCTCAACTTATCGCGATCCGGCTCGCGTTCATGGAATCTGCGAAGAGTATCGAGCGGCTGCGACCATCGATGTCGAACATGATCGGGCGGATAAGGAAGGGTTCAGGCGAATCGAATGTCCCATGCTGCATCTATGGGCGGAGGGTGGTCCGCTCGACACTTTCTATGCGAAAGACGGAGGTCCGCTGGGCATTTGGCGGCAATGGGCAGCTCGCGCGCACGGACAGGCGATGAAGGGCGGACACTTCTTTCCGGAAGAGAATCCTGACGACACCGCAGTTCTCGTCAAGCAGTTCCTTTCTGCTTGAGGCCCGCTCGCGAAAGGAGAGGAAAAACACATGGTGGCATGGGATCGCGTGACCCGTCGTGACGTGTTAAGGGCGATACACGAGTACGACCGGCTGGGCCCAGAACAGTTCTTCTCTAAGCATGGTTTCGCCCCTACTACGACCTATGAGTTGGTCTGGGATAAACGCCCTTACCCGCCTAAGGCAGTCTTGGGCGCAGCTTATGAGTTCGCCACAGGGCAACAACTTGGCTCTGGTGACTTCGAAGGTGGGAAGACCGGCGCCGTAAGAGTGCTTGGCAAACTGGGATTCAGCATCGAGAAAAAGCTAAAGACATAGAGGAGATGCGGAAATGAAAAAGTGGAAGCTTGTGATTCCTATCGCCGCGGTGGCGGCTTTTCTCGCTTGGTATGCATTCCGGCCCGAACGGCTTGTCGTTAATCGGCGTGTCGATGAAGCCATGCCAGCCGCGCCAGGTAGCTCGTCGCCGCAGCGTCTTGTCTCCGGACAGTTCTACAGTATCTTGCACCCGACTGCAGGGACCGCAAACATCTACCGGATGGGAGATGGCAGTCGTGTTCTTCGCTTTACGGGTTTTAGCACGTCAAACGGTCCTGATGTGCACGTCTACATGGTTGCCGCAGACGATGCAAAAGACAGCGCCAGCGTGCTGCGCGCGGGTTTCATCGATTTAGGGACGATCAAGGGGAATATGGGCGACCAAAACTACACTCTTAATCCTGAAGTGGACCTGTCGAAATATCGCGCGGTGTCAGTGTGGTGCAAACGCTTCAGCGTCAATTTTGGCGCTGCTCGATTAATGCCCGATCAAGCGGTGTCGGAGAAGTAGCACATGGAAAGTTCTCTGGCCGGTCGAAAGGAGAAGTCGCATGAAGACTACGGACTGCGTCTCATCAGGCCAGTCAACTAAGAAGACGCCGACGGAAGAATACGATCTTGTGTTTCTCGGTGGTGGCACGGGATTAATCTCTGCGTAGACTTTCTGAAGCGGATGCATCTAATTTCAAATGGTCGAGCCACCATTTATGACCGACGACTTGGTGAGGTCTCAGGAAAATCAGGTCCTTATGTTGTATGGAGACCCGGGACAAATGGGGAACTGGTCGTCGCGGAACCGTGTGGAGGCCTTCCGTTCGATGTACCCTATAAAGATGCCAAGAGGTGGAACCCAGCAGGCGATAGATTCCGAGAGCTCTGTCGAAAGGCATTTGGCGTCACGACTTGACGATGGACAATGCATCTCATTCTGGATCTCGATGCCAATCGGCGGAAATGCCTGCACTGGGCGGCACACATCGTTGCCCGACGGTACTCGCGGCGTTCAGAGCGATCCTGAATTCGACTGGCAAAACGGGAACTTGAAGCCCGTCTAGAGACGCGGAGCGCTCAAAATTCTTCTTTCGAGTGACGCCTCGACACGAAAGGATAATAAACGTGCAGCGCAATAATATAAATACGGTACAGCGCAATCAGTAGGCGCATGGCAGAACGAACCCTCAGCGGTCAGCGTCCCCCGCGTGAAGCTGCTGCCACCATACTGATCCATCCGGTCCTCCTTATATTATTCTTTGCGCAGCCCAAGTATTTGCCGCAGCCGCCCTTGAGCACCGTTTCCGCCGGGCTCCGGCGGCCCCGGTTCAGCCAGTTTTCAAAGTCCTGCATCCTGACGAGGTGCGTCACCTCGGAGTGCCGGACCTTGACGGTGACGGTCGTCAGCCCGCCTCCGATATCGCCGACTCAGTCGTTAACGTGCAGGGCGGCGAGGGCATGGGCGACGGCTTCGTAAAGGGTCTCGGCTTCACGTCGAGGGCGTGCTCTGTTTTGTTCAGGTCGTGGATCATGACGGTGCAGCTCTTGAGCGCCACGAAGGCAATTTAATATATTCGCTATTTGTTCGCCTAGTAAACCCAGAATTGATGGCTCCAGCAGATTGACGGTTTTCGACTACAACATTAAAAATGGAGCCGTTATCGACCAAAAGGAATAGATTTCGACCTGAGGACCGTGTATATTGGTTTTCGACCAAACAACTAGCTTGTTAGCATTTTTCGACCAAAAAGAGGAGTTCTCGACCGTGGCCCTCGATAATAATGATCCTCTTTCGACCTTTCAGGAGAAGACCGTGCCGGCGGATACGCGCCTGGCGGGATTGGCCGCCCTCGTCCGCACGTTCGGGGTTCAGGCCCCTGTCCGCCGCCCAAGTGCGATATCCGGAAAACACATCAAGGCAAGCCGCCGGAAGGAGGGGAGCTGGACCGTCTTCGATAAGAGGTACTGGCCCGGCGAGGAATTTGGCGATCAGCTGGGATTCGCGCTGCGCCATGAAGACCTCGACCTGCTCGTCCTGAAGCGGCTCTTCGAAGCTGTCCCGCAGGACACCGTTACCGGATTCGTACGCGGCGCGCCGACCGGGGCGCCCAACCGCCGCGCCTGGTTTCTCTATGAATTCCTCACAGGCCGGACGCTCGACATTCCCGATGGGGAGGGTGTCAGCGCAATCGACCTGCTGGATGCACACGCCTACTACACCGGGACGGCGCGCTTGTCGCGCCGGCACAAGGTGCGCGACAACCTGCTCGGAACACCGGCCTTCTGTCCCGTCATTCGCCGAACGGCGGCGCTCGCGGATTTTGACGCGCGCGCGCTCGGGAACAAGGCCAACGAGGTCATCGGTCGTACGGGCGCTCACGTCGTCGCGCGCGCGGCCAGCTTCCTGCTGCTGGCCGACAGCCGCGCCAGCTTCGAGATCGAAGGCGAACGGCCGCCACGCGGCCGGCTGGAGCGGTGGGGCCGCGCCGTTCTGCAGGCCGGAAAAAATCCGCTCACGCTCGATGAGATTCTGCGCCTGCACGGCGTGCTGATCGAGGACACGCGCTTCGTGCGCGCGGGACTGCGGCCGGACGGCGTTTTCCTTGGCGAGCGCGATCTTGAGGGCGATCCGCTGCCCGAATTCATCGGCGCGCGCGCGGCGGATTTGCAGGACCTGATGCAGGGGATGATCGCAGCGAACGAGCGCATGCGCGAGGGTGAGATAGACTCCGTGCTGCAAGCGGCAGCGACGGCATTCGGCTTCGTCTACGTTCATCCCTTCCAGGACGGCAACGGGCGCCTGCACCGCTGTCTGATCCATCACGTTCTGGCGGAGCGCAAATTCACGCCGCCGGGGATGGTGTTCCCTGTCTCCGCGGTCATGCTCGACCGGATCGACAGCTACCGCGACACGCTGCGCGCGCATTCGGGTCCGCTGATGAACTTCATCGAATGGCGGCCGACGCCGGAGGGAAACGTCGAGGTTCTCAACGACACGGCTGATCTGTTCCGTTATTTCGACTGCACGGAAGCGGCGGAGTTTCTCTATGCCTGCGTCGCCCGCACGGTCGAGCAGGACCTGCCGCGTGAAATCGACTTCCTGCGCCGCAATGACGAGGCGATGCGCCGCATCATGAACACGGTCGAAATGCCGGACAGGATGGCGGAAAACCTCGTCATGTTTATCCGCCAGAACAAGGGCACCCTGGGCCGCAAGCGGCGCGAGAACGAATTCGCGAAGCTGACCGACGATGAAGCGGCTTCCCTTGAAGCGATCGTGCGCGAAGCCTTCGACGGTTTCGCCGAAGGCTAAACGGAGCGCTCTCGCCTGCGCAGCGTGCGAGGCTGCGCCTCCGCACCGTGGGGTACGGTGGACGGGCTTCGACTTGGCACCTAAGCGGACCTGGCGCCTGGACTTCGGGACGACGATGCAGCTCTACGCACAGCCCCAAACTCCGGGCAGAATCTAGTGGTTTCACTTTCGATCTTGCACTTGCATTCTCTAGCAACTGTGAGAAATTCCGCTTGAAATTCGGTAGAACTCGTCAATGACCACAAGCGCGTTTATCCTCACTAACAGATCTGTGTCGACAGTTTCGGAGCAGTCATCTCTGAGCCCGCTACGGGATCTTTCCGTAGCGTTTATGCGATAGTCCACACTAACGTGACCGCCCCGATTTCAGCCTTGGAATCGCTCGAGGCAAGGCGACGAGGTTCGGAACACGGTTTATGACAAACTCGTCGCCGTGCTCCAGCTTTTTAAACGCTACGGAAAGATCCCGTAGCGGGCTCAGAGATGACTGCTCCGAAGCTGTCGACACAGATCTGTTAGTGAGGATAAACGCGCTTGTGGTCATTGACGAGTTCTAGCGGAT
>DATNKA010000583.1:0-9776 GCA_035603655.1 Candidatus Acidiferrales bacterium
CTGGGCGAGATAGTTGCGGCTGCAGCGAATCTGAACGATGACTTGCCGAAGATTACTGGAATCGCGTCCCGGGAAGATGGCCAGGTTCGATTCACACCAAAACGCCGAACGCTGGACGACCCGGATATTTTACCCTCCCCCGAGCGGTCGGGCAGATTCACACCATTGCGGGAGTGCCACCAGCTTTCTGATGGGGAGCCGCGGATGCTATGAGAACTGCGCGTACTGCTGCATCACAACACTGCACAATCTGGCACCGGGCAAGAAATTTCGCCAACGCAGTATGGATTTTATCGCCGACGAGATGGCGGAGCTTTATCGCGAGCCGGGGACACGGCAGTTCGTATTTCACAACGACAATTTCCTGGCGCCGTCGGTGGCGCACAACCAGGTGCGAATCGAGGGATTCGACAAGGCGTTCAAGAGCCGCGGCATGGAAGATATCCTCGCACCGTCTGGGGCTTTCCACCCAGATTCAGCGCCTGCGTGCTTTTTGCGAGCGGGCGGAATTTCTCGCTGGCTGGGTACCTTCAAGAGGGAGTGGCAATTCAGCTCCAGCGCGGCTGTCGAATACGATTGAAGTCTCGATCTTGACCACCACCGGTTGGCTCGTAAAGCGATCGAACGCGAGGTTCCGAAGATGTTCGATGTCCTTCACAGCTACCTGAACGATCAGATCGTAGCGCCCACTCACCAAAAATGCTCGCCGGACCTCTGGGATAGATTCCGTCTCATTGAGGAATCGATCGACTACAGTTCTCTCATGCTTGGCCAGCTCGATAAAGAAAAGGGCTTCCAAGGTCAGACCGACAGCTCGCAAATCAATATCGGCATGAGCGCCGCGGAAGACTCCCGAAGTTTGGAGATTCTTGATCCGTTCGTGACAAGTTGACGGCGCTAGCCGTACGGCCGCGGCAATCTGCTTGTTGGATAGGCGAGCATTCTTCTGAAGAAGTCGGATAATGTCGAAGTCTATTCGGTCAAGAGTGAGCTGAGCCATATCAGGTTCGAATTATATTCGATTGTAACCGGCAGCGTTCGTTGGTAGACCAAGGAGGAAACTAAAATCTGTTTAAGAAACGATTGCATCAGACTACAGAATGAGGCGGACTCATGAACCCGGGAGAATTTCGCGAAGTTGGTCACCGCGTGGTGGACATGCTGTCCGAGTATTTGGAACACATCGAAGAGAAGCCGGTGTTTCCGAACGTGGAGCCAAGCACGCTGACACAACTCTTTGCAGAGCCATTGCCCAGGGATTCCAACTCCCCGGAGAAAGTGCTGCAAGAACTGGAAGAAAAGCTTCTTCCGAATTGCACGAATGTCGGGCACCCGGGTTACATGGGGTTAATCACTCCATCGCCCAACCCCGTCGGCATCATTGCGGATTTTATCTGCTCCGCGCTCAACCAAAATATCGGGGTGTATACGATTGGCCCTGCTGCCGTGGCCATGGAGCGCCGCACCGTGCGATGGCTGACCGACTTGGCTGGCTATGACGAGAACGCCGGCGGGAACCTAACCAGCGGCGGCATGATGGCAAACTTCATCGGTATCAAGCTGGCACGGGACCAGGTTTCTAACGACCGGATACAGCATGATGGAGTTCAGGAACGCTGGGCAGTGTACGCGTCGGAAGAACGGCATGTTTCGGTAGACAAAGCTGTCGATGCCGTAGGGCTGGGCCGAAGCGCGCTGCGTGCACTACCCACCGATGCTGAATTTCGTGTGAGACTGGATGCGCTCGAGGCGGCAATTGCGGAGGATAAGAAGCATGGCATACGCCCGCTGTGCCTCGTAGGCATCTTCGGCACGACGAACACCGGAGCGGTCGATTCAATACGCGCGCTTCGGCCGATTGCTGATCGGGAGGGAATGTGGCTGCACGCCGATGCCGCTTATGGCGGTGGCATGTTGCTCTCCCATACTTGGCCCATGCGCAATCAAGGTTTGGAACTTGCCGACTCGATCACGATTGATCCGCACAAGTGGTTCTATGCGCCGTTGGATGCGGGCGCGATCCTGGTTAAGGATCACCGTCGACTAACGGCGTCCTTTGGAATGAAACCGTCGTACCTTACCGATGAACTGGATCGTGCCCATGAACGATACCAGTATTACGTTCACAGCTTCGAGCAGTCGCGACGTTTTCGTGGACTGAAGGTATGGATGAGCTTCAAGCGTTACGGAGCAAGTCAGATCGGGGAGTGGATCGACAACAACGTGCGCCAGGCAAAACACCTTTATTCCGCGGTCGCAAAGCATCCTGAGTTCGAAGCGGCAAGTGAGCCGGCGATGTCGGCAATCTGCGTTCGATATCGGAGCGCCGACCCGGAAGAAGTGCAATCCAAGGAGTTGCACGCCGAGGTAGCTAGGCGAGTCGAACAGAGTGGGAAATTCTGGATTTCGACCACGGAACTAAAGGGGAAGGCATGGTTCCGGATTAATCCAGTAAACTTTCGCACGCGTACGGAGCACATGGACCAACTGTTAGCCCTGCTCGAGCAGGAATGCCATTCTGTGGTTCAAAGAAGAGGGTTAACAAGCAACCAGGGCTAGAACTCTCGAGCTGTTCTCCAGGAGAACCATAGGAACGGCAATACCGAATCGATTCGCCAAAGCTACGATCAAGAAGGCAACGAATACGCAAGCCGAATCTCCGGCGAACTTCAGCACAGGCCATTCGACCGGGAACTGCTCAATCGCTTCGCTGCTGTTAGGTGGAACTCTTTTGTGAGCCGGGGGACTGGGGCGGGATGGGACTAACTCAGGGGACAAGGCCCGCAGATGCTCGGGGAGAGGTCTATCTCTCGTGACTCCTCGCGGCTTGGAGTCTTCCCTCAGTCAACCGCGCCTGCGAAACCCTCCGAATAGCGTGGAAGCAAGAGGTTGGTTGCGGCCGCCAACCCGAGCGCTGCCGCGAGGAATACCAGCAAAGAGGCATAGGAGCCAGTCGCATCAAATGCACGCCCCAGTAGCACCGGCCCGATGGCTCCAGCGGCGGCGTAGAACGTCCAGGTGAGACCGTAAAGCGTAGAAAAGGCGCGCAGCCCAAAATAACGAGTCAACAGGTAGGGCGTAATGGCGGCTTCGCCTCCGGCGCCGATGCCAATGAGCGCCGCAGCAAGGCAGCCCGCAGGAAAACTACTCGCCCGAGCGAGGAGAAAAATGCCCAGCGCGGTAGTGAGGTTGATTACAAGCGCAACACGTGGTCCGAAAAATCGGTCTAACAACCATCCCACCACGATCCTGCCAAGTAGGCTCGATCCCCCGAGTATGGACGCGCATAGCGCCGCACTTCCGGCTGTGAGGCCTCGATCCGTCAGCAACGCGGACAGGTGAGTGATCGCTCCGTTCATACTTATCGAACTCACGAAAAGGATAGCCGTGATAATCCAGAAGGCAAAGGAGCTCAGGCCTTGCTGCCAGGTCATTCCAGAATGAGCAACGACCGACTCACGCCCGAACACCCGACGTTCGCGGATGTAGCGCCAGCTGAGGGGCAAGCCGAGTAACAATGCAAGACCGCCGAGTGACGCGTACGCTGCGCGCCAGCCAGATCGGCTGATGATGGCTTGGGCGAGGACGGGCAAAATCATGGCGCCCAAGCCCGCTCCAACCATGACAAAGGCCAACGCCGTCCCCAGACGCCGCTGAAACCAGGTGGAAATCGATCGCGAATAAGCCAGATGAGCTGCACCGTTTCCAACTACACCCAGCACGAAGCAAGTCACGTAAAGCTGCCACAATCCGGAGCGCAACAGCGACAGCGAGGCGATGGCGCACCCGTATATCGTCATGCAGATAAGAATGATGCGGCGAGGGCCAAAGCGATCGATCCACCGCCCCAGCAATGGGGAGCACAGCCCCAACGTGACGGCGGCGATTGCGAAGCCACTAGAGATGGCTGCGCGGCTCCAGCCGAATTCCGCAGCCAGCGGCTTCACAAAAACGGAGAAGGTATAGACGAATAGCGAGCCGAATCCAGCCATCACGCCGAGACACGCTGCTAACGCTACGCGCCAGCCATAATAACCAAGATCGAATTCACTGAGGTCGGACGTCATTTCGGCGGATCGCACTGTATTTGTACTTTGAGGACGAGGAGCCAAGGTCAAGCTTTCCTTCTAGCGCCCACACATCGGCGACGGTTTTGACAGGAGTCGAATGGTACACGGACTGCCCACGACCATCTGTAGTCTTTTTCTAGTATTGCCGCGACACTTGGGCGGAGGTTACGACTTGATCGATCGCGTCAAGCAGAACTGCGCCGCGGCGGAAATCTCCCACGAATTTCAGTTCCACTAAAACCGAATAACCACGCCTGTTCCTGGACATTCAGCCGTCCCCATCGCCGCTTACCTGAGAACGCTTGAGGTGGCTGTCCGAAGACGATGATGGAGGCGTGTCCATGGCGCTTTCAACAAGCCAATTATGAGCGGACCCTGGAGGCTGAGCTGGCAGCTTCGGCCAACTTGATACCGGTAGTCGTCACCATCTCGGCCACGACAACTCGGCCGCGCCCGTCCCTGTTTGCTCTATATAGAGCAGCATCGATGCTTGTCATTACTTCTTTGACCGACAAATCATGAATCGGGAATGCGCCGAAGCCGGCCGAAATATCGCGCCCGAGCTCAGGTCGAAAGCCGATGACGAAATTCGCTCCTCCCGTAGTGTTCGTGGTTCACGGAGAGCGGAGATTGTAGAGGCGAACTCCTTGCATCTCTTCGCGTCCAGAATGTCAAACTCCAGGTGCGTATGGGAGGACGTTCCAAGAAGGTACGAATTTGGACATTAACGGCAACGATCAGGCAAGAAAGGCAGACGCCAGAAATCCGATTTTCCCTCCTGCCCGTATTTCACTTGTAGACCTAAAGCCTTGGGAATACGCCGGGCGCTAGCGGCAATTTCGCGACGCGCGTGTTTAGCCAGGATCAAATCGTCTATTTGCAACCGAGTGAGGTTGGAATGGCCAAGTGGCTACGAGTTCTTCTGATCCTTTGTGCTGCATCCGTATGGTCTCAGACTGCGCCTCTTGAATCCGTCGAGCAGAACCGCCTCGGCCATACATCGGAGACCGACACGCAGATTCAGGCCTTGCAGAAGCACGTAAAGGAGGCGCCGGGCGATTACGCAGGATATGACGGCTTAGGATCCGCCTTCTTTCAGAAGGCCAGAGAGACCGGCGACATTGCCTATTACGACCTGGCCGAGCAAACGCTCACGAAGGCGCTCGCGCTGGCACCGCAAGATTTCCGAGCCTCCGATCCTCTGGTTCACATGGCATCGGTCTACATGGGCGAACATCGCTTCTCGGACGCCCTGGCCTTTGCGCAAAAGGCGATCGGCACAGGCTCCGGAAGTCTGGCGGCATTCGCCATCGAAGGCGACGCTTATACCGATATGGGCGATTACGAGGAGTCGGCAAGGGCCTATCACACCGTGCAGGCCCTTGGTCGGAGGATCGCATCCCCGTTGGCCCTCGCCTACATGAGCGACAGTCGCATGGCGTATCTGTGCTATTTGCGGGGAGACTCCGCGGAAGCCATCCGGCTGATGAACAGTGCCATCGCGGCCGGGCTTCAAACCAATGTTCCTCGGGAAAATCTCGCATGGCTCTATTTCGAAATAGGCGAGCGCTACTTTCAAACCGGCGATCTGGAGAACGCTGGTTTGTCCTATCAATCGGGCATAACCGCCGATCCCAATCACTATCGCTCCCTGGCCGGCCTGGCGAAGGTTCGGGCCGCGCAAGGAAAACTGGAAGAATCCATAAAGCTCTACCAACGCTCGATTGCCATCATTCCATTTCCGGTGTACGTGGCCGAGTTAGGCGACGTTTACAAGAAAGTGGGACGCGTGAACGAAGCTCAGCGGCAGTATGACCTAGTCGAGTACATCGGACACCTCAGCAAGCGAGATCAAGTGCTGGCCAATCGGGAACTGGCCATGTTCTACGCAGAGCAAGGGATCAAGCTTCCGGAGGCCCTGGAGCTTGCCCGAAAGGAACTCGAAATCCGGCGCGACATTTACACATGGGACACCCTGGCGTGGGTTCTCTACAAGAACGGCCGAATTCAGGAAGCAGCCGAGGCGATGAACAAAGCCCTTGCTTTGCACACCAACGATTCTCTGCTGCTGTTTCATGCCGGCATGATCTATCACAGCCTGGCCAAGGATTCGACTGCGGAAGACTTTCTCAGTCGTGCGTTAAAAACAAACCCGCATTTCCACATTTTTCACGCTGAAGTGGCGAGCCGAACTTTAGAAGATATCGCCCAATCGCATAACCGGGATTTGAGGTCAAACAATGCGCAATGATAACGCCAGGAGCAGTCGTCGGTGGTCGGGAATCATTTTCTTGCTGTTTGGGCTGATTTTGAGCTCCGCGACCTCCTTGGCCCATCCCATGGGAAATTTCAGCGTCAATCACTATTCGAAGGTCACAATCAAGCGAGGGGAAGTTGAGGTTCGGTATCTGATCGATATGGCTGAAATTCCTACTTTTCAGGAGATTCGGCAGTTCGACATTACTCCCAAGGCTGATGACCCTAGCACCTCCCGCTATCTCAACGGGCAGGAGCAACTCTTGAAGGAAGGACTCTGCCTGGAGAGCGATGGCCAGGCGGTCAGGCTAGATACGATATCTCACCAGGTGGCATTTGCCGACGGCGCCGGCGGTCTGCGTACCATGAAAATCGAGTTTGTATTCCGAGGAAAACTTGATGTCACCGCCGGCGCTCACAAACTTTCCTACTTCGATAACAACTTTCCGGGGCGGACAGGT
Source organism: Candidatus Acidiferrales bacterium (assembly GCA_035603655.1). Taxonomy (GTDB): domain Bacteria; phylum Acidobacteriota; class Terriglobia; order Terriglobales; family Acidobacteriaceae; genus Sulfotelmatobacter. The sequence continues at coordinate 6,788 of DATNKA010000583.1, forward strand.
TGGAAGGAAATCGTGGTTCTCGGCGACGGAGTTGCGATTCTGAACAGTTCTGCTCCTGCCACCGATCGCAGTCAAGAACTGACCAACTACTCTAGCGATGCGTTGAACAGTCCCCCTCAGCAACTATCTGCTCTTGTCGGCTTCAGGACTTCACTCTCTGGAACGGAGAAGAGCACCTCAGCCGCAGTAATTGGGAGTTCTTCCAGGCGGACGATGTCTCAGGGAACAAACGCGGCACACCAGACACCCGCAGCCGCACATCCGCGAGCGCATCAAGGACAGGGCCGATCGCCCGGTGCAATTACATCGTTTGACCTGAGTGCCGAGCATTCCTCTCCCCGCGGCGTCGCGCCGCCGACGCTTGCTCCAAGGTCCCTCGCAGCCCCCGCGCAGAATACGCCGCGCAGTCGTTTTACCGAGCTGGTCTCGACGCAGGGTAAACTGAGTTTCTGGGTACTGTTCTCGGCCGCTCTGATCGCTGCAGGTCTGGGCGCGCTTCATGCGCTAGAGCCGGGACACGGCAAGACCATCGTTGCTGCCTACCTCGTAGGATCACGCGGTACGGCAAGACATGCCGCGCTGCTGGGAATCGTCGTCACCGCTGCACACACAGCGGGCGTATATCTGTTAGGCGCTCTGACCCTCTATGCATCACGATACATTGTTCCCGAGCAGCTCTATCCATGGCTTGGAGCAATTTCCGGTCTGAGCGTTGCCGGACTTGGTATTTTCATTTTCCTCAGACACTGGACCGGAGAGACCGGAGAGCATTCCCACGCCCCGGGAGAGCAGCATTCGCACTGGTTCCTCTCGATGTTCAAGCAAGCCACGCCCACGGAGCTGGCGGGTCGTGCTGTGATCCCAGGCGATTCGAAACCGGTCGAGCGCGCCCTGTCATTGCGTGAACTCTGCATGCTGGGTATTACCGGAGGAATCGTGCCTTGTCCGGCGGCGCTGGTCGTGCTATTGAGTGCTTTCTCGCTTCACCGGATAGGCTTCGGGCTGTTCTTGATCACCGCGTTTAGCCTTGGACTGGCAGCGGTGCTGGTGATCGTCGGCCTAACAATGGTCTATGCCAAACGCGTGATGTCTTCCCGTGTCCGGGCTAGTAATACTGCCCTCCGCTATCTTCCCTTTTTGTCATCTGCATTCATGGTGGTGCTAGGAGTTGGAATAACAGCATCGGCTGTCGCATCAGTTCAGATTTGGCATGGCCTTCTTTCTCATGATTTTCTCTCCAAAGACAAACTGGTTCCTTTCGCGACCGTAATTTTGCTGGGATTGTTTCTGGGGATGCGGCATTCGACAGACCCAGACCACGTGCTGGCAGTAACCACCATCGTGAGCCGCCAAAAGTCGGTCAGAAGCTCGGCGACGATTGGGTTGCTATGGGGTCTCGGACACACGCTGACGATCTTTCTCGTCGGATCCGCGATTATTATTTTCGGTGTCGTCATACCGCCCCGCCTCGGGCTGTCTATGGAGTTTTGCGTCGCCTTAATGCTTATCCTGCTGGGGGTACTGAATCTGACCGGCGTCATGCGTTGGATTACGGAGCGCTTTACTCCGATGAAAACTGTCCCCGCAACGCCACGACCAGCCGTTTCCGTAGATCGCATCTCCGAGAACTCCGGTAGGATAAACCAAAGGGTGTCGAGCAGCATTGAGCTCTTCCTTGACAGGACGATCGGAAAACTCGGACTCTACCAGACCATTCGACCGTTAGTGGTCGGCCTCGTACACGGCCTGGCGGGTTCGGCTGCGGTCGCCCTGTTAGTCCTTTCCACCATCAAGAGTCCCCTCTGGTCAACCGCGTACCTGCTGGTTTTTGGTTTCGGCACAATGGTGGGAATGACGCTCATGACCGCAGCAATTTCATTACCTCTGGTTTACACAGGAAAGAAATTTTTCAAGATCAGTGGGCACCTGAGCACGGTTTCTGGTTTCGCGAGCATGGCTTTCGGCATCTTTCTTGTTTACCACATCGGTTTTGTCGACGGGCTATTCACGTCCCAGGTGCACTGGGTCCCGCAATGAATCGGCTCGCGTGTCGGGGAACGAGAGGATTCTCTCCCCATGTCTGCCTTCGTTAGCCATCTTCGATCCTGCTGATGCTTCCACACTTTTGCGCCAACAACCAGGCAAAGCTATATCCGTGATAGCGCCGCAAATGTTTCGTCATTCGCGAAATCCGTTTGCAGCAGTGGCAACGTAAATGGGGTACGTGGACTAGCCAGATTAACCGCAACCACGGTTAACTCACGAGCAATTTCGATCCATGGCGACGTCAACGAATTCTGCAAAGAGGCATTTCAATGAAAAAACTGAAGTCAATCGTGACCCTCGCGGTGTCGCTGTGCATGCTGGCACCTTCCAGCCTGTTCGCGTCGAGCCATCGCGAAGCGCCCATCACGGCATTGGACCGTAGCGCAGACGTTACCGATTGGTACGCCTTTGTCAGCTATGACAATCCCAAAAAAGTCACCTTCATTTTGAACGTTGACCCGCTTCTGGAGCCCGCCAACGGACCCAACTATTTTCCCTTCGATCCCAATGTGGTCTATCAGATGCTCATTGACAACAACCAGGACGGAATTCCGGACGTCGTCTTCCAATTCCGCTTCAACACTCAAATCCGCGATCCCAAGTTATTCACCGGATTCGTCGGCGGTATCGCCGGGATTCCACCGATCACGTCACTGAGCGGCACTGGTTCTGAGGGCTTGAGCCTGATCCAAACCTACACCGTAACCATGATCAAGAATGGCAAATCAACCGTCCTGAACGGCGGCCAAACGCTTTATGCCGTTCCCTCGAACGTAGGTCCGTTGACCATGCCGGACTACCCCTCGCTGTTCAACCAGGGGATTAACAGCCTGGGCAACGGAATCACCGTATGGGCGGGAACCGCAGATGACCCGTTCTTTATCGACTTGGGGGCTTTTTTTGACTCGGTGAATTTCCGCGCTGGAACCGGGCCGATCCTGTC
>DATNKA010000584.1:0-3763 GCA_035603655.1 Candidatus Acidiferrales bacterium
GCGCGCGCTTTTCTGCCAGGATCGCAAGTGGACCTGCGGCCCATCCGGAACCTTGAGGGCATGAAGGGCCAGACCCTCGAAGTGACGGTCATCAAGCTCAATAGGAAGCGCGGCAACATCGTGGTTTCGCGCAAGGAATTGCTGGAAGGCGAGCAGACCGAGAAACGCAGCAAGACTTTGGAACATCTGGAAGAAGGCTCGGTATTGACCGGGGTAGTGAAAAACCTCACGGAGTACGGAGCGTTCGTGGATCTCGGAGGCTTGGACGGTCTGTTGCACATTACCGACATGTCTTGGGGACGACTGACGCATCCGCGCGATCTGGTGAATGTCGGCGATCAGATTCAGGTCAAGGTCTTGAAATACGATAAGGATAAGCAGCGGGTATCGCTCGGATTCAAGCAGTTGACCCCCGATCCCTGGCTGGATGCCGAACATCGCTATCCGGTGGGCGCTCATGTATCCGGGCGTGTAATCAGCGTCACCGACTACGGCGCGTTCGTAGAACTCGAACAGGGCATCGAAGGCCTGGTTCACGTCAGCGAAATGACCTGGTCGAAGCGCATGAAGCATCCGTCCAAGCTGGTGAATGTAGGCGATCAGGTCGAATGCGTGGTTCTCAACGTGAATCCTACTGAGCGCCGAATCTCTTTGGGCATGCGGCAACTCGCGACCAATCCGTGGGACGCTCTGCACGATAAGTATCCCGTGGGCATGACGGTGGAGGGTCGGGTCAGAAACCTTACCGACTTTGGTGCGTTTATCGAGATCGAGGATGGAATCGACGGCCTCGTCCATGTGAGCAATTTGAGCTGGACCAAGCGGGTGAAACATCCCTCCGAAGTGCTGAAGAAGGGTGATCGGGTGAAGGCCGTGGTGTTGGCGATTGAACCCGACAAGCGGCGTTTGTCGCTGGGAGTGAAACAACTGCAGCCTGACGTGTGGGAGACTTTCTTTGAGACCCATCATGTCGGCGATGTGGTTCACGGGAAAGTGCTGCGGGTAGCGGCTTTTGGCGCGTTCGTGGAAATCGCAGAAGGCGTCGAAGGTCTGTGCCATAAGTCGGAGGCGGTGGATGGAAACGGCCAGCCCTTGCATCTTGAGCCTGGAGTGGAACACGATTTCAAGATCATAAAGATGAGCGCGGAAGATAAGAAAGTCGGTCTGAGTATCCGCGCCGTTGGCGAAGAGGCTTCGCGGTCCGAGGTGGAAGCTTACAAACAACCTGTCTCTAGCACCAGCTCGACGATCGGCGAGTTGATCTCATGGAAGCGTGCCAGTAACGAAAACAACTAACTGCTGAGGATGAAATCTGTGATTGGCCGCCGCGAGGCGGCTTTTTTTCTTTACTCCGCTTGGAGCTTTCTCCTTGCTGTTCTAGAATCGTTCGTTTGCCTTCCGACATCTGTTCTTCATTGTAAGGAGTATTTTCTTGCCTGAAACCATTTATGACGTCGCCATCATCGGCAGCGGACCCGCCGGCTACACCGCCGCTATTCGCGCCGGCCAATACGGACTGAAAACCGCTCTCTTGGAAAAGGACGGATTCCTGGGCGGAACTTGTCTGCACGTCGGCTGCATCCCCACCAAGGCGCTGCTGTTCAATGCGGAGCTCTGGGATCACCTGAAGGAAGCCAAGGAATTTGGCATTGAGGGCGTTGACGCGCGCAAGTTGAACTGGGCTGCCATCCAGGAAAGGAAATCGAAGATCGTCGCCAAACACGCCAAAGGCCTGGAATTCTTGATGAAGAAAAATAAAGTCGAGACGGTCAAGGGTTACGGCAAACTGACTGGACCGGCGCAGAATAAAATCTTCACCGTGGAAGTGGCGAACGAGGGTAAAACCCACCAACTCAAAGCGAAGAATGTCCTGCTGGCGACCGGCTCGGAAGCGCGCCTGCTACCGGGCCTTGAGGCCGACGACCGCGTCTTAACCAACATTGAAATACTCAGCCTGAAAGAGCTGCCGAAGTCTCTGGTGATAGTCGGTGCCGGAGCGGTGGGAGTGGAGTTCGCTTCCATCTATCGTTCATTTGGTTGCGAAGTGACTATCGTGGAGATGCTGCCGCGACTAGTTCCAGTGGAAGACGAGGAAGTCTCCAAAGAATTGGCGCGCGTCTACCGCAAGCGCGGCATCAACTTCCACACCAGTGCCAAAGTTGAGAAGATCGATAAGACAAAATCTGGTATTGCCGTGACGATCACGGTCGACGGCAAGCAACAGAAGATTGAAGCGGAGAAAATCCTGATCGCCGTCGGCCGCAAGCCCCGCACCGAAAACGTTGGCCTGGAGAAAACGAAAATCAAGCCGGAACGGGGGTTCATCCAAGTCGATTCCTGGATGCACACATCCGAGCCCGGTATTTATGCGGTTGGCGACATTGTCTTGGGTACGCCGCAACTCGCCCACGTCGGCGCCATGGAAGCGCTGGTCGCGGTCGCGAAGATTGCGGGCAAGCCCTGCAAGCCCATCAATCCCGAACACATTCCCGGCGCCACTTACTGCCATCCGGAAATCGGCAGCGTAGGCCTCACCGAAACGAGGGCCCGCGAAGCTGGTTATAACGTGAAGATCGGCAAGTTTCCGTTCACAGCGAACTCTCGTGCATCGATCGTAGGTCAGCACGAAGGTTTCATAAAAATTGTTTCCGACGCTGACTACGGCGAAATTCTCGGTGTCCACATCATCGGGCCACAGGCGACCGAATTGATCGCCGAAGCCGTTGCCGCCATGGAGCTTGAGGCTACCGTGGAAGATTTGATGTGGACCATCCACGCGCATCCCACGCTGGCCGAGGCTATGCTGGATGCATCAAATAGCGTATACGGGATGGCGATTAATGCATAAGATCATCCATAAGAAGGATTTTCAGGTGTTTCTGCATTTGGGTGATGAAGCGGTTCGAATCTGATCACTGTCGTCCAACTCGGCACGGTTGACTACGCCACGGGTCTCCGCCTCCAGCAGCAACTGATCGAGCTGCGCAAAGCGGAAAAGATTGGCGACGTTCTGCTCTTGCTCGAACACTCGCCGGTCATCACTCTCGGGCGCAACGCAAGAGCCGCCAATGTGACCGCCCCCGCGGAACTCCTCGCCCAGCGCGGCGTTGAACTTTTCGAGTGCGACCGTGGTGGCGATGTCACCTTCCATGGTCCTGGACAGATCGTCGGCTACCCAATCTTTGACCTACGCGGTTTCGCCACACCAAATGGCGGACGCAAGACTCTAGGTGCCGTCGACTTCGTCCGACGCCTGGAGGAAGTCTTGATCCGAACCTGCGCCGACTTTGCCATCCCCACCAGGCGCATCCCGGGCTTAACCGGCGTCTGGACCGATGCCGGCACAGCCAATGCCGACGTGGGGACAGCCGCCCTTCGGCAAGCTCAGGGCAGGCTCTCGGCTGGCCAGCGAAGCCAAGCGAGCCCGCCAGAGAAGGGAGCCAGCGGGCATGAGGCTAAACTCGCCGCCATCGGTGTGCACATTTCCCGCTTCGTCACCTCGCACGGCTTCGCCCTGAACGTAAACCCTGATCTAAGTTTCTTCAACCTGATCATTCCTTGCGGAATCACATCAAGACCCGTCACCTCGATGCAGAATGAACTCGGGCATTCACTCGACCTGACCGTAGTCTCCAACTCCATCTCCCGTAACTTCGGAACGGTCTTTTCCAGTCAGATGCTTTGGGTTGAGACAATTGATGCGCTCCTGGGCCGCACCGTCGGAGTGCCGTTGCAACCTCCCGCCGACCTCCGACGACTCCAT
>DATNKA010000585.1:0-4946 GCA_035603655.1 Candidatus Acidiferrales bacterium
GCCCATCCGGTCGACAGAGTGCCTCCCCACAAACCTTCCGTCAGAATCTCGTTGTGCACCATGATAAATTCCCCGAACTCTGACCAAACTCCTGGTTGTAATTGTGCGACCGAGGTCTTCCGGTCATTCCGTACAAACAACTCGGTGTGATAGGTGGTCGGTGAAAACTCCAACAATGAGGCAACCTTTTCGCCTTCCGAGAAGAAAGTCGCCTTGCCAATCCAGAGTTGTGGCCCGCCGTTCACAACCTGGGAGGTCACGCTCCCTTGGGCCGCACGATTCTTCACTGTTCCCCGTGCCTGATCGGTCCCGATGGAATTCAAATGCTGCCTGGCGAAATCACCAGGATCTAACTCGTCCTTCGCTGGGCTAACTGTTAGCACAGCGAGCAGCGCAATCAACACCGCGACATCCATGTGTTTACTCCCGGCAAAGTATGGCACATCCTTTCGTGTGTGTGAAGATCATTGGTGTAACAGTGCGCCGTGAAAGGCGCTGGACTTCAGCGGGTGCAACTCCCTCCCGGGAACTGGTTCGCTCTACCCGGCCCAATATACTTTTCACTGTTCATAAGAGTGCTCCTTTTCGTAGGTGATGATGCCAACAATCGCAACCTACTCCAAGAGGGGCGCCCTTTTATAATGCGATTACAGCAGCTATCCACTCAAGGGTCACTTTGGTGGCGTTAGAATTGTGAGGGGATTGTGGTACGCAAGCCTGCGGGAAAAACCCAACTTAGGTTAAATTCCAATCCCACGGGAATGTCGTCAATTGCCGGTGGGCCAGGGCTTTCGGTCAATTCTGTAGCTCCCACGGCGACCACCTGGTTGGTCGGTCAGTTTTGGGGGCTTGATTCCGACCGAGTCTTTGAATTTTTCCTCCGACAGATCGTATTCTCCCAAAAGGTTGACGTGCTCCCAGGCGGCCGCCGACCCATGGGCCACGGCCTTTAAGAATTCGTCGCGCTTGACCGGATCATCGATCTCGGCGAGTTTGTGCGACAGGTATAGGTAATTCGGGAATTTAACCATAGAAGGAGGCCTAATCAATGACGCTCGAATGCATCAATCCCAAGGATCTGCCTACTCCGCAAACGTACACCCAGGTCGTCGTTGCGACGGGAAGCAAGATGGTATTCGTCTCGGGCCAGGAGCCCGAAGACATACATGGCAAGCTTGTTGGCCCTGGTGATCTTGCTACTCAGGCGCGCCAGGTGTTTGGCAATCTCGGCCGAGCACTTGCTGCTGCCGGTGCCCGGCCAGCGCAGGTCACCAGGATCACAATCTACGTCGTCAATTACAAACGCGACGAATGCTTGCCGATTATTGAAAAGGCCCGGATAGCGCTGTTCGGAGATCACAAGCCAGCGGACGTGGTGCTCGGCGTAGCGATGCTGTCCCCCGACTACCTGATCGAAGTTGACGCGATCGCGATCATTGATTGACCATACCACCGAGTCCTACACAAGAACGCGGTAGAGCATCTGTCGTTGCAATCGGTCCCGGAAAGCCAGCATGACTGTCGGTTTCAAGACGGGAAAGGCGGCACTAGCCCTGAGCCCGAGGCCCGCCTCGGTCTCACGAGCGGCAGCAAACTCCGTAACGCTGCCAAAGCTGAAACCATGGGCTATGCGCGAGCATTCGTCGTGCCGCGGATTCGCAGCCGAGATGGCGCTTGCACTCAGCGGCCTAATATCCGGTGCCTCGAACATTTCCTCTGGCTGCTGAATAACGTCGATGATGCATTCAACGTCCATGCGTCACAATCATCCAAGAGAAAGCGTGGAACGGCCAACCTGAAGCGGCAATTAGCGTGAAATCCTCTCGTGACCAGATAAAACCGCAAACCTCCCCAGCCAATGCCGGCCTTCTGATGCTTGTCTGTCACCGCGGTCAGTCCCGCAGTCTTGTGCTGCTCAGCGGCAGACCCTCGTTAAGAATCGCTTTAAGCTGATAGGTGCTCCGTCGCAGACTGGTTGGCAGTTCTAGCTAGGTACGAGCAGCGACTTGAACCGAGCGCTCAGATGCAATTCCTTGCTCTCTTGCTCCGGCAACCCGTGTGGATCACTCGCCGTCTTGAGCGCATAGCGGAGGTACGAAAGCTGCACCGTCCAAAGGGCGTGCTTGAGATCAACGTCGCTCTGCACACGAAAAGTGATCCAGCCAGAATCGGGAACCCAATGACCCGACCTCTGTTCGGAAAACGGTCCCTAGTCGTGGAGAACGATGTTAAGAAGTGAACTGTGAACGCGTAGTTCATCGCGTCGAGCGTGATAGTCGATCAATCCCATTTTCCTGAACCTGTTCATGAAGAAATTGACCCTTCCGCGGGTCGTACCCACCATTTCTGCCAGCGTTGCTTGACTGATCTTGGGAATCGCAACTTCGGGCTTGCCCTCTTTACCGAAGTGCGCAAGCAGGAGGAGAACACGAGCTAGTCGTTTCTCACTGGAATTGAAAAGCTGGTCAACCAAATCTTCCTCGTATCGGATATTCCGAGTCAGCAAATACGCTACGAACATGTCAGAGAACACACGCTCATGGTGGATAACCTCCATCATTGACTTCTTGTTAATGCGCATCACCGTGCAATCGGTCATTGCGGTTGCGAAACACATCCGGAGGGGCTGTGCAGTGAGGCATCCCTCCCCAAAGAAAGCTCCCTGATTGAGAATCCCGATTGTGCCTTCTTTTCCGCTCGCTGATATTGCGGTGAGTTTCACCTTTCCCTTCTGGATATAGAAAACTGAATCGGCCGAGTCGCCTTGAGCAAAGATCGTCTGCTTTTCGGTGAAAGTTTCGATTGTTCTGCCACCGTCGATGGTCGAAAGGAAGGCTTGGAGATGGAATCTGCGGCTTTTCTTGGCTGCCGCCACGGGTGTCATAATTGGCCCCCTTTCAATGCTAAGGACGCCCAACAACCCCAGTGTTCGGAGAGTACCCCTTCTATCTCCTGTTGGCAGCAGGTAGCATGTTTAATGCCACGACGTTAAGTGGTTCTGTTGTTTACAGTTCACTATTCAGTCAGTGTAGTTTCATCATCTAGGTCGGCAATTTTGCATTACAGGATTCCATGTATTTACCCGGCTGGGTCCGTGGAGCAGGCCTGCTGATTCGAGGAGGTTCCCCCCAAGAGCCTTATTATTTGATACCAAGACAACTCGTTTTTGATGCGCAACGTACAAAGCGTCAGTGGTTTAAGGCCGGGACGGGGTCATACTGACCCAGCGACTCTTTTGCCGTTCGTGATCGCGTGCCAGACATCATAGAAATCGAAGACAAGCGAGCCGAAGACGCATTGTTCGAAAACGAAGAACGCCACCGCACTTTGTTCGACTTGGCCCCCGTCGCCGTCTATCCTTGTGCTGTCTCAGGTGTGATCCGGGATTACAACAACCGCGCAGCGGAACTGTGGAGCCGTAAACCGGAACTTGGGGACACAGATGAACGGTTCTGCGGCTCGTTCAAGCTGTACCGCCCAGACGGCAGTTTTATGCCACACGAGCAGTGCCCTGTGGGCGATGTACCGACTGGCAAGGTGCCGGGCACGCATGATGCGGAAGTCCCGAGGAGAAATCACAGGGTGCGATCAATTGCGTCTACGATGTCACCGAGCGCAAGAAGGCTGACGCAGCATTGCGCGAGAGCGTAAACGAATCCTCCTACCATTCAGCCGTGACATCTTTCCAACGTGACCTGCACGTCGGGATGGAAAGAGGCTATGTTCAACGGTATCTTCATTCGCATAAAGTGGACAACCGTCCGGTCAGGTTCGGCGGGAATGACGCGGAGGCACGGACGCATACGAAATCAAGATTGGTGAAGAGCCGTCCAATAGCTTTATCTGCGAAAAGTGGGAAATATATATTGCGATAGAGTTTACCGCCGCTGACAAGTTGCGGGACATTCGCCTCAGGAAGGAAGGCACGTGCTTGTCATTGCACAAGGTCTCTTACATTGCCGGAAGGAAATTCTGTCAGCCGATTTCACACCTTGACCGCTGGTCACTGATAGTTGACCCAACTATGCGAATCGGTTCTACCGAAAGTGATCCGTCCGAATACTGCTACAACGTAATGCACTACGGGCCACACCAAAGCCGCGCCCAAAAAACCACCGGCTCGATCTCGCCCAATTTCCCGCCCCGAGCACAGCGGCGATAGCAATTGGAAGCGCGAGCGAACCAAGTATGCTGCCGAGCTGGGCAGGCTTCATTGCATGCCGTTGGCACGCCATCAGCCTGAGAGAATCGGGTCGCGCAAGCATGTGTGTAGGACGGAAGTTCTCTCGCTATGCAAGAAGTTCCGGTAACGTGGGGATGTTACCCTCCGCATCTTGCACAAAATACAGTACGGCACGGTTCGTGCTCTACATACGACAGTCAGACAAAAAATCAACTTGGAGGGATGATGCCGAGTGTACACGTCGACAACCGAGGTCAGACGGCAATCGTTGAATGCGCGGGGAGATTTGTCCGCAACGAGGCGGCTTTCAAAATTCGAGACGCCGTTACGTCCCAGACAAACGCTCACATTGTAGTTTTGGACCTGACCGACATGCATGCGATAGGCGGTGGCGGGCTGGGAACGCTGCTGTTCTTGCAGAAATGGGCGCGAGACCACGATATTCGATTTAAGCTGTGCAATCCCTCCGGTCTTGTGCTGGACAAGCTAAAGCACGTTGACTTTGAGATTGTGAGGACGGCGTGATCGGCAACCCCCGTCGATACCGCACTGGGCCAACTGAATAATTTGTGAGTCTCTGTCCACCGTGCAGACGGGTGACTCGGGGATTGCCGCAGACGCCGCAGTCTAAGGAGGCATTGTCGCTCCCGGCTGCACAGCCTCCGAACCCGGCGACCCTGTTCCTTCGCACTTTGCGCACCGCCATTACGCTCACTGACCCGCGGTCAAAACGTGGAATCGCCCCTTTTGCAATGCGGGCGTT
>DATNKA010000586.1:0-2148 GCA_035603655.1 Candidatus Acidiferrales bacterium
ATGTCAGCCCTGAGGTCGCAGCGAAGTACCTGGGCATCAGCCGGCGCGAACTGCTCGCCTACACCCGGAGCGGTCGCTTCGTTGGTCATGCCGTCGACCCAAACGCTCGGCGGAAGGACTGGCGCTTTAAGATCAGCGAGCTCGACGCAGTTATGAGCCATCCGACTGCTGTAACGCAGAACAGCTATAATGCGAAACGGCAGCCCGGCACCCAGAAAGCGAGCTGAACAGTATGCGCAAGGGGCAGGACGAGGTTGGTTTCGAAGGAAAGGAGAAAGGTTGTTCTTCTGTTGGTATAACGACCTGGGGAGCGAGCGCACGCGCGTCCTCGGCGATGCCAGCATGACAGATGCCGATGGCTGGATGCTTGTTTCCCGCCTGGGGCTCGACGCCGAGGTGGGACAGCCAGATCCGGTTAATGCCAGTTTCGGTGACGTGCTCAGGGCTTGGCTGGATTATGGGAAATCGAAGACGGGGGAGGAGAAGGCGCACTCCTCTCTAGAGGGTGATCGTTCGCGTGCGAAGGTGCACTTGATCTTCTGGAACGATCGCGTCGCGAAAGACATTCAGCCACAGGAGATCCAGGCGTGGCTGGACCGAAAGTCTGTCGGCATCCGCAGCAAGCTGCGAAACGAAATTTCCGCAGTTTACCGCTACGGGCAGGCGACAGGATTGATTCCGCGTGGTGCGGAATACAACCCGATGAGTCTAGTCAGTGCGCCGACCAGGTCGGACTTCGAGTCGGTCGATCTGAGTCCAACCGAGTGCTCTGCGATACTTGAAAAGATCGAAGAGCCGATGGTGCGGGTTCTCGTCGTCGTGGTAGCGGTCACGGGAGCTCGGGCCTCGGAAGTACTGGGCCTTCGGTGGGCCGACCTTGATTTCAAAAAAGGGAGGATCCACATTCGCCGCGCCTGGACGCAGGGGAAGCTGGGGAAACCAAAAAGCCGCCTGAGCCGGAGGCCCGTTCCGATGGTCACCGGTCTGGCCACTTTGATGGAGGCGTGGAGAGCAGAGACGATCTACAGCTCCGACACCGACTTCATCTTCCCCTCGATCAAGCTGGGTGGAAGACAGCCGCGCACGGGAGGTATCATGGTGACTGACTACATTCATCCGGCCGCGGTCGCCGCTGATGTTCTTGAGCTGCGGGATGGTGTTCGCTACTACGACGGAGAGCCAGTGCGACGGTTCGGACTTCATTCGATGCGCCACGGACTGGCCACGTGGTTGGCCGATCGTGGGGTGCATCCGAGCGTAATCCAGCGTATGCTCCGGCACTCTTCGCCGAACATGACGATGCACTATATTCACAGTGACGCCCGCAAGGCCCAGGAAGAGTTCGTCGAAGAGCTGATTCCTTCCGCTAAGTCATTTATTATCAATGGAGTGAAAGGAAAAAGGGGGCATTGCGGGAGCACATTGCGGGAGCACAATTTGTGAGGCAGTGGGTTAACTCCCGTATAATCAAACGGATGGGCGCGTAGCTCAGTTGGTAGAGCAATGCCCTTTTAAGGCATGGGTCGCAGGTTCGAATCCTGCCGCGCTCACCAGATTTATCGCAGTTTCGTTCGTCCTGTGGCCACCGAGCGAAATGCTCTCAATGATTTTGTAGAAATACCAGAAACAAGAGTTCTTCGCCCGTCTCTCGTCCCCGCGCCAGCGTCCAATGGCTGGAGCTACCTTCCCATGAGTACCTTCACACCGCTCTTCTTGGCGAATTCCTTCGCACCGTCGTATCCCGCATCCACATGGCGGACCACCCCCATTCCCGGATCGGTCGTCAGCACGCGCTCGATGCGCTTGGCCATAACATCCGTGCCGTCAGCCACTGTGACTTGCCCGGCGTGTAGAGAGTAGCCGATTCCAACGCCGCCGCCGTTGTGAATCGATACCCACGACGCTCCCGCGGCCGTGTTCAGCAAGGCATTCAGGAGCGGCCAGTCGGCCACCGCGTCGGAGCCGTCTTTCATTTTCTCGGTCTCGCGGAACGGAGACGCAACCGATCCGCAATCGAGGTGGTCGCGGCCTATCACGATTGGCGCCTTAATCTTTCCCTTCCTGACCAGATCATTTATCGCAAGGCCGAACTGCGCGCGCTCGCCGTATCCCAGCCAGCAGATACGCGCCGGCAGACCCTGAAACTTG
>DATNKA010000587.1:0-4335 GCA_035603655.1 Candidatus Acidiferrales bacterium
CACGCGAAAGGGGCACAAGAGGCGAACGTGGGGAAAGTTTAGCTCATGACCCCGAAGCAGGTTGAGCGGTTGGAGAAGACTCTTGGACGTGTGGCTCGCGAGCAGGGTCTCGATCAGGAAAGGCTTCGCCGTTGGGTCTCGGTACTCGCACTTTGCGGCGTTCTGGAGAGCGCCGTCGAGAAAGGTGTCATCGATATCTACTACCTGAAAGGCCATCTCGCCACTGATACCCTTCTTCTGGCGTCGAGCCTCTACTTTTTGCAAGGCACCTTTGAAAAAATCCAGTTCCACAGTCTTTTCGGCCAGCACCCGCTTGAGCTGGTTAACCTCTTTGCGGAGCGTGACTTCACGCGAGTTCTCCGCCCGCGGTACATCGCCGATGTCTGCCGGGGCCAGTTGCTCTCGCCACCTGTATAAGAGCTGCCGATGAATCCCCAGCTCTTTTGCCAGCGCCACGATGTTCTCGCAACGTTGCAGTCGCTCAACCGCCATTCGACGGAACTCAATCGGATATCGTTTCCTTCGTTTCTTTTCCACTTGCAGTTCCTTCCCCTGCAAAGTGTCCCTTATTCGAATGTCTCATAGGAAGGGTTCAGTCCAGAACGAGGGATTGATGCGGAACGGGGTTGGCAGACATCGGATCCTGTCCGCGCTGATCTGCCCGGTCCCCTCGAGGCGGGTTCTCGCCAGCGATTGAAAGAGTCCCTCGTGGCGCATACCCTCGACTTGCAGTGATCCGGCCGCAATCGCTAGCAAACTTCTGACAACCCGACTTCGGGCCCGCGTCGTTGAAAGTCTGTTCCGAGGCATAACTTCTCGGTAGCCCGTCACCCGCGCAGAATGCAAACTTGCCACCAATCCCCGCCGTCGAAGGCGAAGCTACCAACTCTGACGTTTCATGGCATAGATCTGTGACGAACGCTGGTCGCGAACCCACAGCAATTCGTCATCTCGCCCGATCGCCAGAAAATCAAACGCCTCAAGAAACGCTCCGTAAACTCCAAAGCTCTGCCCCCTGTCGGGTAGCTGGACAATGGATTCGACCTTCCGGGTGGCTGAATGGTAGCGCTGCACTTCTTGGTGGTGAGTGATGTAGTAAATCGCGCGGGAATCCCGAGCCCACACAGGCCGGTATGCGCTGTCCCTCTCCAGGAGTGTCCACTTATCGGTGGCAAACTCATAGACCGCAACGTAGCTCTCCACCGTGTGTAACGCCGCCAGGAATCTGCCATCCGGTGACATGGCAGGTAGGAACATGTCTTCTGACCCTGGTATTTCGGCAAGCTGACGGGTGCGGAAATCGAATTTTGCCAGTCGAAGCGGGAGCTTGTGGCCAATCTCCAGCCAAGGCAACCTGCCAAAGATGAGTGACTGCCCATCCGCCGACCACGCCGGAGACCCTTGATTTCGGGCTTCCGGATAGACCTCGCGCGGCGTACCACCCTCGGAGGGAATCAACTCGATCTGCATGGGCTGGCCGATCCGGATTTCGGCGAAAGCGATCTGCTGGCCGTCAGGAGACCACTTCGGCAGGCTGGCGACGATGGGGGGATGGGTCAGTTGCCGCCGCTCGGAACCATCCGCGCGGCTTCGCCAGAGAACTCCGTCGGGGTGCGTCACGTAGGCCATCCACTTGCCATCTCTAGAGTAGTCAATGCTCACCACCGATGGGACTGTCGTCACCGGCGTCGTCAAACCCGAACTGAAATTCATGCGCACCAGTTCGTAGCGATGCTGGGTGCCGGTCATGTAGAGCCATTTGCCGTCCGCGGAGGGCAACGGAGACGAAAACCTCAGCGGCCCGGATGTCACCGGAAAAGGCTGGGCGGAACTGAACAGCCCGTCGGCCACGACCCAGATATCCGACTGGGAAAGGCTGCCGGTTTGAAATACATAGTGCCGGCCGTCGCGGGTCCATTCGCCACAGCATTCAATCGAAGGTTTGTTCCATCCCGGCAGCAAAGGCCGCGCGCCCGTCCCGTCGGCGTGCACTTCCCACAGCTCACTGGACAAGTTGGAGGAGTCTTCCACCGTGAAGCGCAACCGCTTCCCGTCGGGCGACCAGCGTGGCCAGAAAGCGAACCCACGGGCAGTGAATATCTTTCGTTTTCCGTTGTTACTATCCAGGAGAAAAAGACCGTCACCCTGGGCAAAGGCCAGCAATTGCTTGTCTGGAGACCAGGCCACATCGTGAGCAAGAAGGTCATCAACTCGTCGTGGCGAGCCGCCGGTCGCTGGAACGATCCATTGCGGTGTTTCTACTTCCACCCCGTTAAAGGTCTCTGCCAAAAGCTCGCTACCATCCGGGGAAATGCCCTGGAGTGTGATGCCCCTCGAAGACAGCACCAGAGGAACGGGTGCAACTTCGCCGCCCGCGACGGAAACCTGAGCGGCAGTAACGCGAGTGGCGCTCGTGCCAAAATCCGCGGTGAAATAGAGACGCGTTCCATCGCTGAGCAACGGATTGTCGAGCACCGGCGGCGGCCATCCGTCGTTGTTCTTGACGTAGCTGTCATTGGTTAACTGCACGAACTCTACCGTTGGGGTCGGATGTGACGGCCAAAGCATGACCACCAAAATCGCGAGCAACAGCCCCGCTGTCACGAGACCCGGCCAACGCCAGTGATGCACCGCCAAACCCCGCTTCAGTTCCGCGCCGACCGCGGACATAACCGCGTCCGATGCTGACACTCCCGAGAGATTTTCCAGCGCGAACGCCACATCCCGCGCCGACTGAAAACGCTCTTCCGGACTCTTCTCCAGGCAATGCCGCACGATCCGCTCCAGCACGGGCGGCACGCGGTTTGTTACCGTAAGCTCCGGCGGATCTTCTTTCAGGATGGCATTCATGGTCTCGATCGAAGTCTCGCCATGAAAGGCGCGATGGCCCGAAAGGATCTCGTAGAGAATTGCCCCAAAGTTGAACAAATCGGCGCGATGATCGGCTATAAGTCCCTTCACCTGCTCCGGTGACATATAACCAACCGTCCCCAGCACCATGCCGGCTTCAGTTTGCGAGGCCAGCGTCGCCGCGTCGGCTGTTGTCTCCGAACGTGTCAGTTTCGCCAGCCCGAAATCCAGAATCTTCACCCGTCCGTCGCGCGTAACAAAAATATTCTCCGGCTTCAGATCGCGGTGAACGATTCCCTTGTCATGCGCCGCTGCCAAACCCCGCGCGATCTGCTCGGCAGACTCAATCGCTTTGCGCACAGGCATAGCCCCAGGACGCAGCCGATCCCTCAAAGTTTGGCCTTCTAGAAACTCCGTGACGATATAGGGCGAGCCCTCGTGCTCACCAAAATCATGAATTGCCAGAATATTGGGATGATTGAGTGCTGCCACCGCCTGGGCCTCCTGCTGGAAGCGGCGCAGGCGTTCCGGATCGCGCGCGAAATCCGCAGGAAGAACTTTGATGGCTACGTCGCGGTTGAGTCGCGTGTCATGAGCACGATACACCTCACCCATGCCCCCAGCGCCGAGCGGAGACTGGATCTCATACGGCCCGAGTTTGGTGCCTGAAGTGAGCGCCATCGGTGCGCGCCATTATAGCCTGCACCTCACGTTGCAAGCTGGTCGTCCAACGATTCGGTAGTGGTGCAGTTTAAACTGCACCACTACCAACGATTCTGGGCGGTTGGTCGGCAAACCTTCGCTTACAGGATTACGGAAGAGTTGTCCGTCATCCGCCAGTAATCCACGGATGCGTGAGCATTCATGGAGATCGCTTCTGCTATTTCGACTTCTCGGTACTGATCCGCTAAATTTCTTCGATCGCCCGTTTCTTGACGGCGACCATGGTCTAAGGTCCTGCGGATGATGATTCCCCTCCAACAAGGTGGATTCTATGACTGCACCGACATTGCCGAGGTCCATCCTGGACTTCTTCTCTCGCTTCGTCGGTTTCCGATCTGAGTTCCGCGAGGTAAAAAAAGAGAGCAGACAAACATTACTGCTCTCTTCAGTCTCATTTGGTGTTACGTTCCTGGGGCTGATGCAGGCGTCGAACGATCATTGAGGCTCCGCAAGCTGAATTTTGAATCGGCCGAAGGTCGGTCGGCGTTCCGTCCTTGTCCCAGAGCACAGCGTGCGGAGCGTCACTACCCGGGCAAGGCCCAGAACATTGACTTCGAACTGGCGTCGGACTTCAGATGATGCCTATTATGATGTCATGAATAGAACTCGGCGCGGGACCAAAGCCGTACCGTACCGGAAATGACGGTCAAATTCACGTTACGGGGTCGTGTATTCGCCCGGTGGAATCAATCCATTTTTGAATTTGTAGGTGCGCAAGCTCTCTCGCGGTCAAGAACCAACCGGTCATAACGTAATAATCTT
>DATNKA010000588.1:0-7423 GCA_035603655.1 Candidatus Acidiferrales bacterium
CGCTGATAACCGCACTTCCGGCGTCCACCCTTCTGGTCTCGGCCACCGGAACCATGGACTTGCAAACCAGCTGCGGCCGCAGCTGGGTATGCCTTCGTGGTAAGCGGCACTGATTTTTCGAGCGGATCGCTCCCATCCATCGCGGGCGTGTTTAACATTGATTCTCCCAATAATATTTCGGGGAAGGGAAGCGTGGCCGATGAAAATCTCAGTGGAGCTGTAACCGCTCAAAAGAAGTACTGGTGAATGTCGGCACGGCCAGATTCAAGATGACTACACCGAATGAGTCGGGACTCGAAATTATCCCGGGTCAATCCCAATTCGTCTTCCGGCGTAGCCTCTTTCGAATACCTACGCGGGGCGAACGCCGGTTTGTGCAACTTGTTTCTAGCAAGATCAAGGGACACCTGAGCTGACGTCGCTGACCCCACAACGCAACCCCAACAAAATCAGAACCAGCGCTGCGATCGCATCGCCCTAAATGCGCGTATTGCGCCGTGTCCTCCCTGCGTCGGTCGCAGTTATGTCATACGACCTGCAAAATTGGCTCAACTGGAGACTAGTCCCCCGACGGTTGCAGCATCTCCTCGTGGGGCATTACCGGAAAGGGTTCGGGCACTGTGGCTTTCATTTGGGTGAGCAAGTTGGCCGTCAGCGTCTTCCCTGAAGAGAATTGCTCCGCTTCCGTGGATCCTTCTAATGCAGTTGTCGAGGTCATGCCTCCGCTGATCACCTGCTGCACTTGATCGAAATATCCTGTGCCCACGAATCGCTGATGTTTCACCGCCTGATAACCGTGATCGCGTTCGCTGGCAAATTCTTCTTCCTGTAAGCCCGAGTAAGCGGCCATGCCGGCTGCGTTGTAACCTCGCGCCAATTCGAACATGCTCAAGTTTAAGGCGTGGAATCCTGCCAGCGTGACGAATTGGAATTTGTATCCCATACCGGCTAGTTCTGTTTGGAAGCGTGCGATCGTTTCTTCGTCCAGCTTCTTCCGCCAGTTAAAGCTCGGCGAGCAGTTGTAAGCCAGCATTTTCTCTGGATACTTAGCATGAATGGCTTCGGCAAACTGGCGTGCTTCTTCGAGATCGGGATGCGATGTTTCGCACCAGAGAAGATCCGCGTAAGGAGCATAGGACAGTCCGCGGGCGATCGCCGAATCGATCCCGCCCCGGATAGCGTAAAAGCCCTCCGGCGTGCGCTTCCCGGTGCAAAACTCACGATCGCGCGCATCGATGTCACTGGTCAGCAGGTGAGCGCTATCGGCATCAGTTCGAGCCATAATCAGAGTGGGAACCCCCATCACATCGGCCGCGAGACGTGCCGCCACCAGCTTCTGCACTGCTTCGTTGGTCGGAACCAGAACTTTCCCGCCCAGATGTCCGCACTTCTTCGCTGACGAAAGCTGATCCTCGAAGTGCACACAAGCCGCACCCGCCTCGATCATCGCCTTCATCAGTTCGAACGCATTGAGAGTTCCGCCGAATCCGGCCTCGGCGTCAGCTACCAGGGGGGCAAACCAGGTTTGCCCCGGAGCAACCTTGCCTTCCGCATGATGAACTTGATCGGCGCGATGCAGGGCATTGTTGATGCGGCGGCAAAGGTTGGGAACACTATCCGCCGGATACAGGCTTTGGTCGGGATACATCTGGCCTGCATTGTTTGCGTCAGCTGCCACTTGCCATCCGCTCACGTAGATTGCTTTCAGCCCTGCCTGCACCTGTTGCACGGCCTGATTGCCGGTGACGGCGCCCAGCGCCTTGACGTAGGCTTCACTTTCCAGCAGTTCCCACAGACGTTCCGCGCCCAGACGCGCGAGCGTGTGCTCGATATGAATCGAACCCCGCAGACGCAACACAGCTTCTGCCGTGTATGGTCGCTCCACGCCTTTCCATCGCGGGTTGTTTGCCCACTCGTATTCCATACACTCTTGCGCGAGAGCCCATTGTGCAGTACCGCCTTCGTCGCTGGTTGAGGTGCTCGGAAATAAATGTCTGTTCAATGATTCCGGGGAGGTCTTCACTGTATTTGTATCTCCGTTATTGTTCGTGGGCATTTGTATTTCTCCTGTAAAAGTCGCTCGCGCTTGGCTATCATTTTATGTTCAATATAGTGAACAGCAATTCACTATACTGGCGAAGCCTATGTCAGTCTGGTCTGCCCGTCAACCGCAATGTTCAACATAGTGAACATAAGTTCATTTTGTTGGCCGGATACAGTTTGCTACCATGGGTCTGGATTTATGGCTGCCTCATCGGATTCTCCCTCAGCTGCAGTCGAACGCGCTCTTGCCATGCTGGAAGCCGTGGCCCAGGAGGCCGCCGGTTTGAGCAATGCCGAGATCAGCCGCAAGCTCAAGATTCCAAAGAGCTCTGCCAGCTACATACTGCGTACCCTTGAAACTCAGAGCTATTTGATCCGCGACGAAGATTCCGGCAAGTACCGGGTTGGACTGAAGAT
This sequence comes from Candidatus Acidiferrales bacterium, assembly GCA_035603655.1. GTDB lineage: Bacteria > Acidobacteriota > Terriglobia > Terriglobales > Acidobacteriaceae > Sulfotelmatobacter. Next base: position 2,461 of record DATNKA010000588.1, read on the forward strand.
TTTGAGCCTTAGCCGAGGGGCGCTTAGCGGACTCGATGTGCGCGGCGTGGCCTTGCCGATTATGCGTCATCTGACGCAACAGACTCAGCTGACGTGCCATCTGGCTATTCTGGACGGGCCCGATGCCGTCTACATAGAGAAGGTTGAGCCGGAAGGTTTTATCCGAATGGATACCTGGGTGGGACGGCGGATGCGGGTGCACGCTACGAGCGTGGGAAAGGCCTTGGTGGCGCACATCACCCAGGATCGCCTGGAGCAGATTCTGCGTAAGAGTGGTATGGGAAAGCGAACGCCAAAAACCATCACCACCATGCCACGTCTGCTTAAAGAGCTCGAGCGAGTTCGCGTGCAAGGCTATGCCGTTGATGATGAAGAGAACAATCTCGGCGCGCGGTGCGTGGGTGCTCCGGTGTTCAACGATCGCGGTGCCATCGAGGCCGCATTGGGCTTGAGCGGTACCACGCAACAGGTCAGCCCGCAGACTATGCCACGAATCCTCGAGGCGCTCAAAGATGCGGCGCGACAAATCTCCATGGGCATGGGATATCGCGTGCCCCAACGTCTTGGGCGCGTCTAGCAGGCCTGCAAAAAAACGACAGCTCGACTTAAGAATGCCGTCCAGGTTTCGCGATGGTTGTGAGTAAGGGGAGAGTTTTGGTTGCAGCCGCTACGGCTTGCAAATCCCTTTCCAGACCAAGCCGGGGCAGCTTGGCGTTGGCTCACGTCCCTTGCACGGCAGATTCCGCATGCGGACCAAGTTGTAGGCAGGTCGCGGCAAAGGTGAAGACCCACCGCACCTTGAATATTCCACAATGCCGAACCTTCCGCCTCAGCGCGATCGTCTTCGGCCATCCGAAACACTCTCCGATACGCTTCCTTTTCCTCTGACTGACGGCATATCCAGGGTGCTGTGTGGTACGAGCATCGATCGCACTCCCACCGGGCCGCTCCAGGTTTTGGGCCATGTGCGGCGTGACCTTTAAGTTCCTGTGCTCGGCCACGAAATCCGCTGTGTCGTTTGCCTTGTCCCCTCCCACGGTTACTTGTTTCGTGCCCGGAGTCTGTTCCAGCATCACCAGCGCGGGATCGCCTTCGACGGTCCCGTTGGCCTCGAACAGCTCGGTTTTCACGATCAGCCCGTTGCGGTTCTCTGCCCGCAGATTCCCGTTGTAACTCAGCTTGGCTTTCTTGCCTTTTCCTTTGCGCGCCAGCTTGGCATTCGGGGTCCGTCCTCGATTCGTGCGTCTGGTTGGACCGCTTCTCCCCGTGGAAGCCTAAAGTTGCATTACCAGGATCGTCCGGCGGAGCTGTGGGTTTGCCATCTTTGCGCTGAAAACTTTTCAAACTCGCCCCCGCTTCCAGCAGCGCTCCATCTACTGTGAAGTGCTCGTCTGAGAGCAGATTCCGTTGCCGTGCCTGCTTGAGCTCAGCTCGAAAGAAGGCTTCGGCAATATCCCCATCGACCAGCCGCTCGTGGTTCTTGGTGAACACGGTCACGTCCCGGGGTTCGTCCTCTGTGTCTTGTCTCCGCACTTTTTCCCCGCTACTATCTCCAGAAATGCCAATGCAGGTTCTACTCTGTCCGCCCACCCATTTCGACCTTATCGATCAGAAGAATGCTTATATGGCGGGCGGGTCTGCGATTGACCGCGCGAAAGCTCAGGAGCAATGGCAGTCACTTTGTTCTGCTTTGGAAGATGCCGGTTACCAAGTGGAAACCATAGCTCCTGTGCCGGGCCATGAAGATATGGTTTTTGCGGCGAATCCGGTGTTCGTAGGTTTTCACAAAGACATCGGAAAGTTCATTGTGCCCAGCCGGATGGTGCACCCGTCACGGCAGCGCGAGGTTCCGTTCTACGTGGACTGGTATCGCCAGCGAGGCTTCAAGATTTTCAAGGTCGATCTAGGTGCCGATTGCCTGGAAGGTAACGGTGATCTTCTCTGGCACCCCGGGTGGTCGCGCGTCTACGCCGGCTACGGGTTTCGGTCGACTAAGTCTGGTGTCGAAAAATTTGGCAAAGCCATTTCCAAGTTGGAAATCCCGGTGGTGCCTCTCCATCTGGTCGATCCGTACTGCTACCACCTCGATACCTGTTTCTGTCCCCTGAACAACGAAGCTGTTCTCATCTATCCCGGGGCCTATGCTGCCGAATCCCTCGCCACCTTGCGTCCCCTTTGGAAGCGGGTACACGAACTCACTGCCGACGAAGCTCACAAATTCATGGGCAACGGCATCGTTGCCAACGGACGCTATTTGACTTCCCACATTACGCCTCACCTTGAGTCTATTCTCTGGGGGGAAGGTCTGGCCCCGGTGATCGTCGAAAGCTCGGAGTTCGAAAAATCCGGTGGCAGTCTGTTCTGTATGAAAGCTTTCCTACCCTGGAGAACATCTGGTCCAGCGGATTGACTTCAGTGAACCAACGCCCCTGTGACCGCCACGACCACTCCGACCACGCCCAGCACGATTCCCAAATGCCAGAAGATTCGTTTTCCCGAGAGCAAAGTGATGGATGTAATCACCAGACCGATCTCCAGAAAAACTTCCGCCAAGTCATAGCGGTCGGCGCGTTTTCGCTCCATGGCGACCTCGTTTTCCAGTTTCCGTGCCTCATCCTGGATCTCCCCCTTTTCATGTTTATACCGGTCTCCTTCCTGCGCGGATTTGTCATGGAATTTCGCCATTCCTGCGGCGTCATTGTTGGCTACGGCGGCACTGAGATCGGCGAACAATTCGTCTTCGTGCTCACGAATATTCTTGGCCTGGTAGTACGACCACTGGTCAGAGGCCTTGGCCTGCAACACAACCTCCTCGGTGTGCGCCCTGTGGCCCAGTAACGTGACAACGGCGACCATTACCGCCAGTACCGCCATGGTCAAAGATACAGGCGCCAAGTTGGGATGATGCTGGGCATGTTCGGCATGCTCTTGCAGTTCTTGCAGCTCGTCACTCATTCGATCCTCCGGGCGCGACTTTGCAAGCTGACGGTCGCAGTTCTCGATACTACGGATTCATTCTTCTCCGGGCAAGCAGCGAGGCGATTTTAAAATACTCTGGTAGCGCTGACAATGCGGACTGGCAACTGACAAGTGTTTCTTATTCGCCCATCACTTTCACGATCACTCGCTTGTCGCGCTGCCCGTCAAACTCAGCGTAAAAGATTCGTTGCCACGTTCCAAGGTCGAGTTTGCCGGCCGTGATCGGCACGATTACCTCGTGGTGAATCAATAAAGCCTTCAGGTGCGAGTCGCCATTATCCTCACCGGTTTCGTGATGCCTATAGTTCTTGCGAAAAGGGGCCAAATGCTCCAGCCACTGATCGATGTCCTCAATCAATCCGCTCTCGTTGTCATTCACGTAGACTCCCGCCGTGATGTGCATGGCGGAAACCAGCACCATCCCCTCCTTCACTCCACCCCGGCGCACGATCTCTTCCACCTGAGGCGTGATATGGACATAGGCGCGGTGGGTTTTAGTATGAAAATTCAAGTATTCGGTAAGCACTTTCATGCTTCAACTCCTGTCTCTGCAGATTTTATCCAAGACAGGCAATCTTTAGGGCGCTTACTTCCGTTACCCCGCTGGGCGGAGAATCATGGGAAATGTTCCCGCTTCTGCGTCATACTCGATTGTGTGCAATGAGGAGTTTGTTTGTGTTACGGCTTGATTACTTGTCGTGCGTACTGACCATCGTTTCCACGATTCTGGTGGGACGGCGTTGCTGGGAGGGTTGGATTCTGGCGGGCGTCAATAGCGTAGTCATTTGTCTGATCGGCTTCCGCACATCACAATTCGGCTTCATCCCGGCGAATCTGTTTTGCATTGCCTTGTACGCCATCAATCTTCGCTCCTGGCGCAAGCCTGAGATTCAATGAGACTGGTTTCAGGGCGTACCGATCTTATCGGTCTTGCTTTTGACGACGCTGCACAGATCTGCCCGCAAAACGTGCCCGGCAAAACGCTCCGCGAATTGGGACGTGCACGCCGCGGCGAGCGCTATTACCGTTAGAACGTTCTTCCTACAGCGATATTCGGTATCGGCTACCTCTTCTTGGCGGTGTGCACAATTTATGAGTGCTTAAGCGACAAGCCCTCCGTTACCGTCTGGTGCACGGCGCGAACGTTCTTGCAGGAATTCTCCCACGGACAACTTTGACCGGTCGGCATCGGAACTGAATGCCCTCGAATCCTAGAAACCGGATCAAAGACTTATGTTCGAAGGCTCTGACCGCGACTGATGCGCGGCAGATAGAACACCTATTCTCTCCGAACTAAAAGCAACACTGCCGGAGAAGGTACAAAGCGGAGAGAGAGATGGATCGAACTGTGCGAACGGGCTGCAGTCGAACAAGATCCAAAAAAGCTTCTGGAATTGGTCAGGGAGATTGAACGTCTCTTCGAGGCTAGGGAAGAACGTCCCGCCAGCAAATCGGAAATTAAATTGCCCGGACAGTAAACCAGTGAGCCTGGCGGACAATTGCAGGTTTGCACCGGGCTTGAAGTCCCAGTCGGATTCGAGGCGGCGGCATCCCGTCCACGAGGTTGCGGACGGGATGCGGGATCAGGCTAGTGTCTGTCTTGATGATCGCGATCGTCGGGATGGGCGTGGCGCCAGCTCCAGTATTGCGACTGCTCCCGCTTGTTGGACTTTGAATATTCGTGAGCGTCTCTGTGGTTTTCGGCGAGGTATTGACCCCAGGCGCGATTTTCGTTGTCGTCCCAGTTGTGATAATCCTTGTGCTGTTTATCGTAGACGCGGACCTGGACGCCGACTTCCTGCGGTCGGGGCGCGGCCATGAGGGACAGCGGGGCGGCAAGAGAAGCGGTGAGAAATAGCGAAGCGATGTAATGACGTGAACCGTGCATGTGATCTCCAAGGTTAGAGTGTCCGCTTTTCGGAGGGCGGCAGGCACGAGTGTGCGCCAGCAGCGGGGGTAATGATGTCTCATACTGCACACTATG
>DATNKA010000589.1:0-7524 GCA_035603655.1 Candidatus Acidiferrales bacterium
CCAGCCATAATCAGCAAGGCTCCGCACATGAGGTAAGCACGAACGGTGAACAGGACTGCAAGGTACGAAGATTTCAGTGCCGAAAATTTCATTGAATTCTCCCGACTGCGTCCGGAGGTCAAGGCAGTGGATTGAGGATACGGGGCCGGTCCACGGCGACGCAACCGGAGAATTGTAAAATCTGTGTCTCCTGAAGAACCTCGTGGGAGTCTGCGCCTGTCTACGATCCCAGAGGACTAGCTCAGATGGAGCTGCTCAGGGCAGCATGCTTGCTGGTCTGTTTCACCACTCGCTCGACCAGTTTGAAGGCTTTCGCAGGGTCGGATGTACGCGTCGCCTCATGATTCGTCGCATCCGTCAGGCCTTCTTCAATCGCGTCCAAGGCTGTGCAGGAACGCTCGAGAATAAGATGAAGGTACTTTTGAGCGATGGGTCGATCCGCCGGATGAATCAATTCCCACCAGCGCCGGATCGATTCCTGCACCTCAACCTCTGATTTGTCCCCGACGACGAGGGTATCAATCAGCCGATACACTTTACTTTTGATCGCTTGATACGAGACAGACACTTCTTGAGGCATGATTTGGGAATTCCACTGAGTGGGTAGCAATCCGGTATCCAAACCGTAGGTGGTTGACAGCGCAAGCGCTTGCGAGTGTTACACATGTGTTTCAATTCTATGAATGGAATAAATCGGAATGCTCGATATGGATTCTGGAAGCGTGCGTCCATCGGCTGCGCGAAAGACTGCCGGCCCGTGGAACTCGACGTGCCTGCCTGTGGACGAATCTCCAATCACTACTCGGGCCACGGGTTACAATGTTCCGCTCGCCTAGGACCTGCGGCCTGAGAGCCCGTCTCCGGACATTGGTCTTCGAATGCTGGCTGAGAACACAAGGCTTGGTTTTCAACGCAAGGCATATTTTTGGAGGATGGATGAAACGTTTGGCGTGGATTCTTGTACTTCCTGTACTCATCTGCAGTTTAGGCCGCGCCCAGACTTCGGCGTCGGCAAGCGCTTCCCCGGACTCCGGACGCGAGGAACGCATGTTCTTTCCCCGAGACATGTTTTGGGGCTGGGGACAGTTCGATCTGGCGCCGCCGCACAACGAAATCGACCCCAACATTTGCGCCGGCAACGCCGGTCAGTATGGTGGAGTGAACGCGCCCTGCAGCATGTTTGCTCGCTACATGCTCTCCGGAATGCTTGAGGTCCGTCCCTTTGGCAGAGGAGAGTTGCGACGCTTCATGCTGTTCGGCGCGCCCTCGTTCTTGTTCGGCAAGACCATCCCGCAAACGCTTTACACCTGGTCGCCCGATGCCATCGGCATCGAGCACTCATGGGGTATCGGAATTTTTATCGCCAAGGGATTCGAGTTTCGCATGACTCAGCACTTCCTTTTCGACCGGCTGGGTGCGCGCGACAAGAACCTGGGCCTCGCGGACCAGGGGAACAACGGCCCCTGGGGGCGCTACCTCACCGTCGGTGTGCGCAAATCTTTCGGGACAAGGCGATGGTGAGGGGGGTGAGGTCGCGGAGCAAATCACCTGCCGTCTGTCGGTGTAACCCTTTCCTCTGGGGTAAAGATTTTCAGGATTTCGCCGCGATAATCGCTGTGAGAACTCCGCGAATTCTTTATAATTAAAGGTTTTCTACAATCGCGTCGCGGAATTATACAGGGAGGCGGATGATGGCGGGCTCTTATAACGGTGTGGCTGTACCGTTGGATGGAAAAACGATTGGCTACGCAGGCGGCAAGTACGAAGTGCCGGACAATCCGGTCGTGCCGTTTATTGAGGGCGATGGAACCGGGCGCGACATTTGGAAGGCGTCCCTGCGCGTATTCGATGCGGCGGTGGAGAAGGCATACAAAGGCAAACGGCGTGTGGCGTGGTATGAAGTTTTCGCGGGCGAAAAGGCAAAAGCGAAATTTGATAACTGGCTGCCTGACGACACCATCGGCGCCATTCGCGAATTTCGCGTCGCCATCAAAGGTCCGCTCACCACGCCGGTCGGCGGCGGCATCCGCTCGCTGAACGTGGCGCTGCGCCAGATCCTCGATCTCTATTGCTGTGTGCGCCCGGTGAAATATTACAAAGGTGTGCCGTCCCCGGTCAAGAACCCCGAACGCATGGATGTCGTCATCTACCGCGAGAACACGGAAGATGTTTATGCGGGCATCGAATGGGAGCAGGGAACCGCGGAATGCGCGCGCCTGATTGAGTTCCTCAACAAGGACATGCTGAAGGGGGGCAAGAAGCAGATCCGGCTCGATTCCGGCGTCGGCATTAAACCCATTTCAGTCACTGGAACCAAGCGCTTAGTTCGCATGGCGATTCTTCATGCCATCGAGACTGGCCGCAAGAGCGTGACCCTGGTCCACAAAGGAAACATTCAAAAGTTTACCGAGGGTGCATTCCGCAAGTGGGGATACGAACTTGCCACCGAAGAATTTCGCGACCAGGTGATTACCGAGCGTGAGAGTTGGATTGTCGACAACAAAGATAAGAATTCGAATCTGACCACAGCGCAGAATGCGGAACTGGTCGAGCCCGGAATGGAATTCGCTCCGCCGGCCTTTCGCCAGGCGGTTGAACAGGAAGTAAAAGAGGTGCTCGACCGCATCTACAGCACTCATGGCAAAGGCCAGTGGAAGAAGAAAATCATGATCAACGACCGCATTGCGGATTCAATTTTCCAGCAAGTGGTCACGCGTGCCGATGAATATTCCGTATTGGCCACGCCGAACTTGAACGGCGATTATATTTCGGACGCTTGCGCCGCGCAGGTCGGCGGTCTCGGCATCGCACCCGGTGCGAACATCGGCGATGGATACGCTATCTTCGAAGCCACGCACGGCACGGCGCCAAAGTATGCCGACAAAGACGTCATCAATCCGGGCTCGGTGATGCTCTCGGGCGTAATGATGTTTCGTTTTTTGGGATGGAACGAAGCCGCCGATCTCATCGAGCATGGAATGGAGCGCACCATCCTGCAGAAGAAAGTCACCTATGATTTCGAACGCTTGATGGAAGGCGCCACCAAAGTAAGAACCAGCCAGTTTGCGGACAGCATCATTGAAAACATGGGAGCGGCGGTTTTCGCCGAGACGAGATAACGGCTCAACTACAGAGGCGCTGGGTAAATCATTTTTCTCCCCCTGTGTTTTACCCTGTGAGACCCTGTGCCCTCTGAGTGAAAGGGGTCTAGGATTTCCAGAAAGGATTCATCCATGCGTAAGAAAGTCACCATCGTAGGTTCAGGAAACGTAGGCGCCACGGCGGCCCACTGGATCGCGTCCAAAGAACTGGCTGATGTTGTCCTCATCGACATCATCGAAGGCGTCCCTCAAGGCAAAGGCCTGGATCTGCTCGAAGCCATGCCCATCGAAAAACGCGACTCCTATATCACCGGCACCAATGATTACAAAGACACCGCGAATTCCGACATCGTCGTTATCACTGCGGGCATCCCGCGCAAACCCGGCATGAGCCGCGACGATCTCCTCAATACGAATTACGGCATTATGAAAGCCGTAGTGGGCGAAGTGGTGAAATATTCGCCCAACTGCATTCTGATTATTGTTTCGAACCCGCTCGATGCCATGGCCCAAGCCGCCTACAAGCTCAGCGGCTTCCCGCGTGAGCGCGTCATCGGCATGGCCGGCGTGCTGGATTCCGCCCGCTTTCGCGCGTTCATCGCCGATGAATTGAAAGTCAGTGTGGAGAACGTGACCGCATTCGTCCTCGGCGGCCACGGCGATACCATGGTTCCGCTGCCGCGCTATTCCACCGTCGCAGGCATTCCGATTACGGAGTTGATTGAGAAATCCCGCCTCGAAGCCCTGGTGCAGCGCACTCGCGACGGCGGTGCGGAGATTGTGAAGTATCTCAAGACGGGGTCTGCTTACTACGCGCCTTCAGCCGCAGCAACAGAAATGGTCGAGGCAATCCTCAAAGACAAGAAAAAGATTCTCCCCTGCGCCGCTTACCTCCAAGGCGAGTACGGTATTGCCGGCCTCTACGTCGGCGTGCCGGTGAAGCTAGGCGCAAAGGGCATCGAGCAGATCATAGAGATAAAACTGACGGCGGAAGAAAAAGCCGGCCTCGACAAAAGCGCCGCGGCGGTGAAGGAGTTGGTAAGTGTGATTGGCGTCTGATTGGGAGGATTTTGTGACGCGTGAAGCCCAGCTGCTCAGCGGAATCATTCTCGTGACTGCTCCATCGATCAATACGGTGGATTTTTTTTACTGACCTCCCTCCCGGACAAAAGCAGCGGTTACATGGACAATCCGCTGCGCCAGAATTTCTTCCGTGCCGGGCATGCGCACGCGGGTGTGATCATCATTCTCTCCCTGGTGTGCCAGGTCTTGGCGGACGCTGCGCTTCTTCCTCCTTGGTTACTGTGGACCGCCCGAATCGCCGTTCCGCTGGCCGCAATTCTCATCCCCGCAGGATTCTTCTTGTCCATGTTGTCACCCACCGCTGTTCAACCCAGCAGCGCAGTGGGACTAATCTATGTCGGCGCTGTAGCGCTCGCCGCCGGAGTTTTGCTGCTTGGAGTGGATCTGATAAGATCGGCCATCTCAGGATAAGAGCCCGCAGAGTGCACAGCAAAAACTTCGCCAAGGCACGAAGGAGTGATGCTTTCCCGGCGCGATGCGGTGAGTATGGTATAGCTCGGCTTCCCGATTGGGTGCGATTCCGAGTGATCCGAAAGGGCCTACAGGATCTCCACCGGATAAACCTGTCCACGTGCTGCCGCGAAATCGGCAAGGAGCACATTCTCGGACGTCCGGTGACCCTCACGACTCGCGGCTAAACAACTCCCGCGTTGTGGCCGCATCGCAATCGAGCTCCCAGCGGGCGAACAGTCGCATCATTCGGGACGTCTTTTCCTTCACACCTTTTCGATCATTACCGCTTCACGATCGCATTATTATTCGGGGGCCAAGCGCGGCCGTCCCAATTGACCATGGTCATTGACCATGGTATCATCAAGCAATGAAGGAAGTCGCCATCTCGGAGTTCAAGGCCAAGTGCCTCGGCATCTTGGAAGAGGTCCGCAAAACCCGCAGGCCCATTCGCATCACCCGCTTCGGCAAGCCGGTGGCAGAGGTGATTCCTCCATCTCCCGGAGAGACAACCGGAAGGCGGTTCGGATCCATGGTCGGAACCGGCAAAATCTTAGGAGACATTGTTGGCCCGACCGGCACTTGGGACGATTGGGAAGCCTCCCGGTGAAGCTGCTTCTTGACACTCACATCTGGCTCTGGAGCACACTCGAGCCACAGCGTCTTACCCGCCGCGTGGAAAAGGCGCTGGCAGATCCTGTGAATGAATTATGGCTGTCTCCGATTAGTGTGAGCGAATTGATTGTATTGCTCCGCAAAGGACGTCTTAGGCTGCCGAACGACGTTGCGGCGTGGGTTGCCAAGACGATGCAAGACTTGGAACTCACAGAAGCGCCCTTCACCGTTGAAGTGGCGCTCGCCATATCTTCAATAAACTTTCCACACGGTGATCCCGCCGATCACTTTCTTGCAGCTACCGCAAAAGTGTTTGACCTGACACTCGTCACCTCAGATGAAAAGCTGATCGCGACGACAGGGGTTAAGGTATTGGCAAACCGTTAATAAGCGAGCCTTAGACCCGCTCGATCACCACCTTCTTCACCATCACGTCCTTGTTCGGTTTGTCCTGACGTCCGCGCGGGACTTCCGAAATCTTCTTAACGATGTCCTGTCCTTCCACCACCTCACCGAAAATTGTGTGCTTGCCCGTCAGCCACGTGGTAGGTGCGACGGTAATAAAAAACTGCGAACCATTGGTGTTGGGACCGGCGTTCGCCATTGCCAATAGCCCCGGCTTGTCGAGCTTGTGGGGCGAGCCCTTGGTTTCGTCTTCGAACTGGTAGCCCGGGCCGCCCATGCCCGTCCCTTGCGGATCGCCGCCCTGGATCATAAAGTCGGGAATCACGCGATGAAAAATCGTTCCGTCATAAAGCCGGTCGTTGGATTTCTTGCGGGTCGAGGGATGCGTCCACTCGCGCTTGCCTTCGGCAAGTTCCACAAAGTTGGCTACGGTTTTCGGCGCTTCTTTTTCGAAGAGGCGGCATACGATGTTGCCTTCGCTGGTTTCAAATGTGGCGTACAGTCCTGGTTGGCGGGTCATGGAGTCCTTTCAGTTGTTGGTCGTTCTTAGTCTTGTGTGCGGCCAGCCCCAAGGCTGCCCTGAGCGAAGTCGAAAGGGGCCGTTCAGCCTGGCGGAGCCCAGTTGTTGCCAGTGAACGTTTTTACTGTGGCTTCGTTGCGCCGGCTGCCGGCTTCTTCGCGGGAGTCGCGGACTTGGTCGCGGACGCAGCCGCCCCGCTGCGAACAATCTTGATGTGAATAATCTTCACCGGCCGAAACGGCCGGTTATTGCTGGGATCGCTGGCTCGGCGAGCAATATCCTTGACGAGCGCAACGGTGGCGTCGTCGCACTGGCCGAAGATCGTGTAGTTCCCGTTCAGGTGCGGCGTGGCCACCTCGGTGATAAAAAACTGCGAACCGTTGGTATCTGGACCGGAGTTCGCATAGGCGAGGCGTCCAGCTTTATCGAACAGCAGGTCGGAGGAAACTTCATTCTTAAACTTATACCCGGGATCGCCCGTTCCATCGCCTGCGGGATCGCCGCCCTGAATCATGAAATCAGGAATTACGCGATGAAAAATCGTGCCGTCGTAGAGGGGAACGCCGTGCTTGGTGACTCCTTTGACCGTCTTCCAGTCTTTGGTCCCGGTGGCGAGCCCGATGAAATTTTCCACCCCAGTGGGTGCTTTGTCCGGAAACAGCGTACAAGTCATATTCCCCACGCTGGTTTCAATGATCGCGGTAGGTTGACCGGTCGCTGCATGGTGCACGGGCGGCTTCGTCGGCGGCGCGGCCTGAGAACTCGACTGAGCCCAGGTGAGCGCAGTCATCGATAGCAAAAGAGGAATTGTAAAAACTTCGCGCATGATTGCTCCTCGGATGTGCATGTCGTACAAATCGTTTGAGGCAACGTTGCATTGTACGACAGGAGACGACGGCCAGAGAAGCCAGGTCGCACCGGGTACAACGGCATGATCGCGCCTCCGGGGTAGCCGAACACCAGGTCCACACCTTCGGCGCGCACGCACTGCAGGACGATCTCTGCACTGTCTCAGTTTCAAAGTTACTTGGCGACCGGCCACACGTCGCGGACAGCATCCCGGAATCCGAGCCACGTATTCCAGAAAACTTCGATATGGTATTCGCAGACGTGGAAGCTTTGCCCTTCCGAATGCACCAGTTCCCATACTGGGTTTCGGTCGCACTGGCGCGGCAGCCCGTTCCGACCGAAGTCCTGAGCTGCGCAATCAGATTGGCTGATTTTTCTACTGAGGTACTTTCCCGTATTGCTCATGTGTGGCTTTCAGTTTGCCAGAAGAACAATTTGCGCAAGCGACCAAACGTGATCAGATAGGCCAGCGGCCATCGCCGGAGTGATCCTCAGCGTTTT
>DATNKA010000590.1:0-10744 GCA_035603655.1 Candidatus Acidiferrales bacterium
CCCGACGCTGGTCATCCATGGCGACGCGGACCGCATTGTGCCGATAGCGGCGGCGGGAGAGCGAACGGCCAGCCTGATCAAAGGAGCGCGCCTGTCCGTGGTGAAGGGTGGGCCGCACTGCATCACCTGGACCGACGCGGAGGAAGTGAATCAGGAACTGCTGAATTTCCTGGGGAAAGGAACTGCGAAACGCACAACCGCAGAAGCCCCGAGAAAAGCGGTCGCGTAAATAGCCAAGTTTGTATTCACCGAGGGTGGTGCGCCAGCCCGTTGGGGAACTCGGACGGACTGCCTCTGGCTCGCTTTCCTTCGCTCGAACGAGCCGCTTCCAACGGATCGAAAATCTCCGGTGAGGTGGCCCCCATCATGGAGCTCAAAAATGAGTTCGCCCGAGACATAGAGCGCGACTGGCAGGGGGGCACTGGAGGGCGATGTCGGCAGTTGGGGGAAAATTGTGCTCCACCATGGGCCTGATCCTCGTTTCCTGGTGCTGTGTGGCGAAAGCCGGTCGCTTCGTTTTTTGATTGAAGGTCAGAGTCCAGCCTTCCACCTGTCGGGCTGGCTGGTTTAAAATCTCTGAAATTTACTCGGACGTTCGACCCTCTGCAGAGTAGGAATACGCATCCTAACTTTGCGAGACTTGGCGTGTTTTCGGAAACTTACAACGTTGATCTCTACAGGCCCGAAACCTCCGGCGCTTTGCACCCCAAGGGCGCCAGGCACCACGTTGCCAGGGTTGCAACATGAGAACGTTTCATGGCTCCTCCAAAACCGGCAACCGTGTGCCTCCGGCTACTCGAGTTGGTAGGCCGACGAGAGCGAATGCACTCGGCGTGGTTGTGCTTGGCTTTCTGACTGGACTCTCCGCTTTCGCTGTGCCCTCTGAGAACACGCCAGCACCGGCGAATGAACTCGTCCGGGACGTCATCAAGAATGAACTCAAGGCGCAGGCCGCCGACCATAGCCACTGGGCGTTCCAACTTCAATCAGAGAAGGAGGGCAGAAGAGAGCTCGACCAGGTGGTCGAGACCAAGGACGGCAATCTGCAACTTCCTGTCTCCATCAATGGTCGACCCCTCACTCCGAAAGAGAAACAGCAGGCCAATCGGCATATTCAGGAGATCGTTCACAATCCTGGCGCACTGCGGAAGTCCTTGCGCGCGGAGCGTGAAGATACTACTCGAACTCAGAGCATGCTCAAAGTGCTGCCCGATGCCTTCAACTTTAGCTATGAAGACCGCAGCGGAGACTTGATGAAACTGAAATTCAGCCCCAATCCGCACTTTCGCCCGCCATCTCGCGAGGCGCAAGTATTTCACGCCATGGAAGGGGAACTGACAGTAGACAATCGGCAAAAAAGGCTTGTGGAACTCTCAGGTCATGTGATCCAGGCGGTAAAATTTGGAGGCGGACTGCTTGGGCATCTCGACAAAGGTGGGCAATTTAACGTCAAACAGGAACAAGTGTCACCCGGCTTCTGGGAAATGACGGTCCTCGACGTGCAAATGAAGGGCAAAGCTCTTTTCTTCAAGACCATTGCGGTGCAGCAGAAGATGCTTCGCAGCGGTTTCCGTCGCGTGTCCGATGATCTGACCTTGGCTCAAGCAGCGGACATGCTCCGCGAGTCGCCGTCGCGCGCCACGATGCAGCAAATCATATACGGCCCGGCACTTACAGTCATCGCCCCCATCAGCTTCAGTGCGGAGGCGGGCGGTCTAACGATGCGTTTCTGGCATCGTTTGTAGCGTTTAACTTCCTCGCCAACTGCATCTGACACATTGGAAACATTGTGATCCGAATCATCACCATCGAACGGGAATACGGTTCCGGAGCGGCTCAGATCGCCAAAAAGGTTGCGGCCGCGCTGGGTTGGAAACTTTGGGACCAATTGCTGACACAAGAGATCGCCCGGATTGCTCACTGTGAGCAATCCGCGGTTGAGAAACGCGAAGAGCGCCAGGACCCGCTTTATTATCGTTTGCTCAAGTCCTTCGTTCTTGGAAGTTACGAGGGCAGCCCGGGTGAGCCCGTGGAGGCCCTCGACGCCGACGGCATTGTCAGAATCTCTGAGCGTGTGGTCGAAGATGCCGCCGCTTCGGGCAATTGCGTAATCGTGGGAAGAGGATCGCAGCACTTCCTGCGGTCCCGCGATGACACTTTGCGCTTCTTCCTATACGCTTCTCGAGAAGAAAAAATATCGCGCTTGATCTCTGAAGGCAACCGCGAACGCGATGCAGAACGGTTGGTTGATACAGTCGACCGGGAGCGCGCCGCCTTCATTAAGAACTACTTCCACGCCGAGTGGCCTAACCGTTCCCTATACCACGCCATGATCAATACTACCTCGGGAGACGAAACCGTCATTCAAGCGATCTTAAGTTTCCTCCACCATTCCGAACAACATCTTGAAGCGTCACGCGGCCGAACACCGTAAACAAAGTCTCGGCCGCATGAACTACTGCTGTCCCTATGCCGACATATGGAACTTCTTCGCTCAAACTACGCCGTAAATACATGAAAACATTTCGCAGTGCTGCTCGACCCCGGCGTTCCGTGGGTCTGGCAGAAATACTGCTCACTTGCCACCAATCTCGAATTCGACGCGGACCTCGTCTTTAACCTTAACGGATCCTCCGGCAAGACTGACGGGGCTGATTCCGAAATCTTTCTGGCGCAACTGAGTCGAGCCCCGGTAGACATTGTTCTCGCGCTCCACCACCGCTTCTACAGGCCTGATCTGGCCGTGAAGGCTCAGATCGCCGCGCACGTTCCATTTGTTGTTGCCGAGACGATTCACCTCTGTGGAATGAAAACGAATCTCGCGAAATCTTTCGCTATCCAAGACTTTCGGCCCGAGCATCGTGGCCTGGATCTCTGCCCGGTCTTTGTCAGAGACATCGGCATCGCGAACTCGCAAGGCTCGCGCATCAATGACAAACTGCACCGTGTTTTTCTCTTCGTTGAAAGTACCCGTTTGAATCGGAGCGCGGATCTCGTGGTCGTGTCCGAGTGAGGAAAACAGCCCGGCTTTATATACGTGTACTGTCAGTACTGATCGCTCGGCATCGATGGCCCGTTCCGAGCTGGCATCCGCTACCCATCGTTGCCAGGCGCTGGAGATGATCAGCAGGCAGAGCAATATTGTCGATCCTGCCGTTACCGTGATTCTCCAGAGCATCTCCAGCCCAAGACTCCGGGACGGGCGGACCGCTCCCCCCTGCCATGGTGGTTGTGTGCCGAAGGCTCGCATCATGACTGCTCCTCTGCGGTTAGTGAGGTGAAACTAACACGGCTCATCTGCAAACTGCTTGCCCTCCGACCAGCCTAGCGTCCCTGACCCAGGCTCTCGATGACTTCCGACGATGATTCGGTGCCAGTTTAGTTCCTAGGATCGACGCGGAGTTGTCAAAAATCTGTAAATAGCCAACGTTTAGGCCGGTCGGGAAGCTGCCAAATCGCCGGTGGTAAAGCAATTACGCGGCAAAAGTAAAGCGCAGGCTGGTGCGCTTGTTCGTGAGCAACTTTCGACAATTCCTCCTTGCCGGTGTCGCATCCCACGCTGGCGGATTTGCCGCAAAGTAAACGGCGCGGCGCCGGTTTCATTTTGCGCGGTCCCAACAAATGCCGCTACAAGGCGAACTTGTACCCCATGCGAGGTACTGTTTGAAAATGGGTCGGACACCCTGGATCCCGTTCCAACTTGTGTCGAAGTTTCATAACGTGATTGTCGATGCTGCGGGTGTTCGTGTCGCCGCCTCCATAACCACAAACATGTTCCACCAACTCCGCGCGCGTGATGAGGCGGTCGGGGTTCTGAACAAAAAATTGCAGAGTCCTGAACTCATGGGCCGTCAGCTCGACTGATGTACCGTTTCGGGTGACCTCGACCTTCTCGAGGTCGACCACAATGCCATCAAAAACAACCCTTTTCGCTCGGGTGAGGGACTTGGTGTGACGCAGCGCCACGCGCAGCCGCGCCAGGAGCTCCCGCGGACTAAAAGGTTTGGTTACATAGTCGTCAGCGCCCATCTCCAATAGCGCTACTTTGTCATGCAGGTCACAGGAGGCGCTGAGAACAATGATGGGGATCGACGGCGCCGT
Source organism: Candidatus Acidiferrales bacterium (assembly GCA_035603655.1). Taxonomy (GTDB): domain Bacteria; phylum Acidobacteriota; class Terriglobia; order Terriglobales; family Acidobacteriaceae; genus Sulfotelmatobacter. Next base: position 4,102 of record DATNKA010000590.1, read on the forward strand.
AGCCTTCATTTCTCGACAGAGAGTTCTTCCTGACAACTCGGGCAGGTTCAAATCTAGGATCGTCGCAGAAGGCGCGTTGGCATGAAAGCTGTCGAGCCCTGCTCTCCCGTCTGAGTAGGTGTCGACGGCGAGACCTTCTGCCTCAAACAGATGCTTTAGCACTCTCTGCATGGACGGATCATCTTCGACTACCAGGATCCTCTTCGTCAGCTCTGACGATTGAGGCTGAGGTCCTGTCGATCCGTCAGACGACTTGTGCCCGAAACTCATGACGTTATGATGTGCGCAGCTGCAGATCCATGCCTTCTTACCGATCCGGTTGGAACGAAATTACTTGCGAAGACCGACAGACCGTGACCCTCCTGGATCGTCCGGAGTTCCTTTTAGCCAATCATCGACAGAATGAGACTTTCGCATTTGCCGCTTGTGCGCCTCGCCAGAAAATATTGGGGCAACATGCTCTGGCGATTGTCAGACGATTGTTAAACGTTTGCAATTTGTGCGTCGTGCAGGCGGTTAACCTGGCGATTCTGTGGCACGAGGCTTCACCTCAATTTCGAATGAGGTTTGGTCGCGGGTTTCGGTCACAACCTCCACCCAGGCTAGCTCTACCCGGCTCCAGTGAGGAAACAATGTCGATCGTGGAATAGAGTAAGGATTAGGCGGGGCAATAACCTATGTGTCAGCAAGCAGTCTTCAATCGATTCGAGCAGTTGCATTGGAGTTTTCTCAAGCTCCATCCAGCATTTCTCTTTTAATCGAGGATGAATCGTCCTCATGATCCGCTCTTCTCCTTCCCGGTACTGGCGGCCGCCAAGGCTCTGCCCTCGCCCGCAATGGCAAATCACTCGATGCTATACAATGAAGCCCGCTGTAAATCTTGAGGGGGATTATGGCAAATCTGGAGAACGCGCTTCGGGAGCTTCGTACTGAGCGCAAGCAGGCGCAGTTGCAAGTAGAGAGGTTGGATCAAGCAATTTCGGTCATTGAGTCGTTAGACGGTTCGGGAACATCCCGTCACCCAAACCAACCGAAAAGAATAATATCCGCGGCTTCACGGCGGAGAATGGCGCTGGCCCAGAAGGCGAGATGGGTGAAAGCTCGGAAGGAATCGCAACCAGCAGCAGCGGCAGGCTCAGTCCATAAGAAGGGTCATACGATGTCGGCATCTTCCCGCAGGAAGATCGCCGCCGCTCAAAGGGCGCGCTGGGCGAAGATACGAGCAGGGAACAAGAAGGCGGCGTAAAATACGGTGCGAGAGTAAAGCCCGCTGCTTCAGCGGGGGGATGTTCTCTGTGGGGAGGAATTATTGCGGCTTGGATGCCAGATGAGCTAGACAATACTTGCGACCGTGCTCGGCCGCACTGTCACACTGTTTGCTTCCTGCGGCAAACTCGCAGCGCCATACTTCACAAGCGCACCGAAACCCGCCCGCCAGGCTCTTGTACCAATGGTGAAGATGCTTCCGATGCGACACGCCTGGCATAGATTTCACTATTTAGGGATTTCCTTGGCTATATGCAAAGCTCGATAACCCTTGCACATTGGTGCGAAGCGCCTTTCAAAGGTTTGCGCAAGATCGTCGGTACGTAAAACTACGATCTTTGCGCCATAACCATCTCCTTCATGCTGGTGAATCGCTATGGGCGGGGCTGCAACGGCCCCTACCATAGTCATCCGGACCTACAGCGTACTCGAATCGCACAACTGGAGTCTGAGCAAAACTGCTCCGCAGACACGGCGCACTCATCAGTCCCGCAACAAGAGGTAACGCGGCTGGAAGTATCCCTCATCGTCACTCGCAATGCCGCTGGAAAACCCAGCGGAACGCTCGCAGTAGAAAACCATCAGCCCGGCCAATTCCTCCAGACCGCCAACCGCCGTTCTTGTAATCAGAGATGGTACGCTCGGCTGGGGAGACAGAAGTGTCCTGCCTCTGGGACACATCAGGCCAAAGCCATCGGTCAATGATCTTCTTGTAGGGCTCCAGCACGTCCTCAGCCAGGCCAAATCGCGCATGAAGGAACGTCTGATTCTCTTTGTGCGCGGCGCAGAGGCTCGGACTCAACCCCAGGAGTGCGCAGAAGAGGGCGTTGGGTGTCGCTGTTCGAAATGACCGACCGCAGAGGCGGTATTGGGGACTGCTGGTGAGTTTGACGAGCAGCGGGCGGCCAACGATTAGACCTATTGCGCCCGGCGGAACACGTAAAAGAACACCATCACGCTGAAGCAGCCAAACGCATAGATGAATGATGAGAACAGCGCCCCAGCGGGAACCAAATCCCGCAGGACATTGAGGAAGGTAAGGACAAAATTCCACACCAAAAGAGCCGTCATCAGAATCGCGCCGATCAGAGCTAGCGAAGCCGCGTTTTTGAGTTTCATGATCGGAGTATGAACGCCGGCTGCGTTAGCCGCAACCCGGCTCCTTTATCTCGGCTTCCAAAACGAACTGGTCGTCGGCGAGTGAAGGGGCCTTCGCAGAAAGTACTGAAGAGCGTGCGGGATGGTCCGGGCATCCGAACGCCTGACTCGATCGGTGGAAAAGTAAGCCCAGACCATATGAACGCCGCGATCTCGGGGCGCCGACGCACGACCGAGCAGATTTCCGGCGTCATCGAGCGCGCGTCTCGCTTCCACCAGGACGAAGGCGGCTCTCTGTTTTGGCGTAGTAGAATTTCGGCCAGGGGATCGCCCATGCGCGAATTTCATGTGCCCTCGCCAGTCTGCTCCTAGTGGGTTTGACGCAGGCTCAACAAAACGCGTCTCCCGTGTCCCACTCGATAATCGTCGAAACCCGCCTATTGTCGCCACCTCATGCAACCGTAAGCGTTACGGGCGTCAGCATCTCCGAGCAGCTTGACGGTCCGCATTGGTGGAATGATCACGCGACGTATCACAGCATCTACTCCCATGGCGAAGTGCCCAATGTGGCCATGACCAGCCGCGACGGCACCGTCGCATTCAAGACGACCCTCCGGGTGCCGAATCTGGACAGGATTCGCGTGACCGATGCGGCTGCGACCAACGATGGGGGCGCTGTGGCTACGGCCACGGTGGTAGACAAGATGGGGAAGCCAACCTCTTTCGTGGCGCAGCTGGACAATTCGGGTACCGTCGTACGGCAGATCACCACGTTCCCATTCATGGCAGAAATGACTTGTCCCGCCGACGATGGCACCGTCTGGGTCTTTGGGTGGGATTTCCCGAGAATCATGGTCTGCATGTTCCCTATTCGATTCTCCGACACTACAGCTTTACGCAGGGCTTGCTGAAGGTTGCCTTGGACTGGACAGCGATTGGCAACTCTGTGCTTTTTGGACACCAGGTTGCAGGGGGGACCGCTGTTGCGTGCACGGCTCGCAAGGCGTGGGTTTATTACGGAGAGCGGCGTCAGTTCATCGCTTACGACGAAGAGACGAACTCGTTCCGTACATATCGCGTTCAGCTCCCAGACGGCAGCCCCGACGATTTGGGTGTGTCTGGCTTTGCCCGGACTGCGACGGGAGATTTCTACGCTAGCCTTAACGATAGCTCGGAGGCTTGGCTGGGTTTATATTGGCTCAAAGTCCACGATGGGGTCGCTGAATGGATCGCAGTGGATGCGCCGGGCAACTTCGAAAACGGCATCAGAATCTTCGGCTCAAGCGGCGATGACATCGTATACGCGAGGGTGGCGTGGCAAATACCAAAGGAACTTGAGTTCTCGGCTATGCCGCCAAAGATGGCCTCAAAATTGTTGTTGAATGCGGATCGCAGACATCGTGAGTCGCATTCGCAACCGTCGTTTTGACCGCTAGCGTTTCGCCGCACTAGTCGCTAGCGGTCCATTGCTGGGGACCGCAGACCCATCAGACACACAAAATCTCCCGTCTTATCGAGCGCGGCACTTTCCACGATGAGCACAGCGCCTTCCGCGTCCGGTGGATGAAAGCATGCGGATCGCGGCGAGACGGCTGCGCAGTTTTCCGAAAATCGTGTTACGCTGCTCCGGTTTACCCGGAGTGCTTCATGTGATGTCCTCTTTCCCGCGCTCGGCCCCCGTCGCCACTATTCTGTTCCTCTCTCTGCGACTCGCAGTGCTCGGCGACGATACCAACGCTCCCGCTATCCCTCCGGAACTAGCGGCTGCTGATCAGCTTTATCGGGCGGGTAAATTTGCGGAAGCCGAGAGCAGCTATCAGGCTGTTTTGAAGAATGATTCGAACCTCGTTCCTATGCAGTTGATGGCTGCCGAAGTTGGAGTTGTGCGGGCAATGTTGCGGCAACAGAAGATTGATGAAGCCTTGGCCGAGGCGAACTCGGCACTGGCCGCGCACCCCAATTCGGCGGCTTTGCTGGCAGCGAAAGGTGATGTCCAGTTTCGCAACGGCGAAATGCCAGATGCCGAGTTGTCCTACCTCGCTGCGAAGAAGCTCGACCCGAAGGAAGTGCATGTTTATCTCGGACTGGGGCGGTTGTACGGTTCCTATTCTCTGTATCGCAAAGCATATGATCAGCTACAGAATGCCCATGAGATCGCTCCTGACAATATCGAGGTGCAGAGGGCATGGCTACGGATGCTTCCGCGGAAAGAAAGACTTGCAGCAATGGAGGCCTACCTGAGCGGGCCACATCCCGATGATGAAGAAGAAACAGAGTGGATGTCGGAGTATCTGGGCTTTCTAAAAGCGACAGCGGATAAACCTGTTCATGTGTGCCGGCTGGTCAGCAAGGTGGAACAGACCGAAACGAAGCTGGAGACCATGTATGGCGCGGACGCACACCGCATGCGGGGCATAGGTCTGTCGGTTAGACTCAATGACCGCAATACCCACCTCCTGCTTGACACCGGAGCAGGTGGGATCATGGTGAGCCGCAAGGTCGCGGAGAAGGCAGGATTGACGCCAATCTCTGCGGTGCATTTTGGAGGCATCGGCGATAAGGGTTTGCAAAGCGGTTACACAGCCGTAGCAGATCACATCCGAATCGGCGAGCTAGAGTTCCAAGACTGCGTGGTCGCCGTAAGCGACAAAGGCTCGGTGGCAGATGAAGACGGGTTGATCGGGGCGGATGTGCTCGGGGCTTATCTCATCGACATTGACTTACCCGGAATGCGGCTCAAACTTTCGCCTCTGCCAAAGCGTCCCGAAGACACCGTCGCGCCGAAGTCGCTGAACAGCGAAGGGGAGGAACAAGCGAACGCTGAGCAGAAAGAAGACAGCGGGAATGAGGGGACGAATAAGGATCAGAATTCCCCTCCGCCGACTGTGAAACCCTCACCACGCCTGCCCAAAGATCGTTACATTGCGCCGGAAATGGCGGGCTGGACGAAGGTCTTCCGCTTTGGGCACAACATCTTGGTGCCGACCAGCGTGAACAATTCGAAACCCATGCTGTTCGGACTCGACACGGGCGCCTTCAGCAATCTGCTGTCGGTGCGTGCCGGGCGGCAGGTCAGCAAGGTTAACTCCGAAGACCGAGTGCAGGTTCATGGCGTGAACGGTGCGGTGGATAAAGTCTACAGTTCCGAGAAGGCGACCCTGCGTTTCGGGCACTTTCAGCAGGCGAACTTAGGCATCATCACGCTGGACCTCTCCACCGTAAGCCGCCACACTGGGACGGAGGTTTCCGGTTTTCTGGGATTTGCAATGCTAAAGCAGCTTGAGGTGGAACTGGACTACCGCGACGGCCTTGTGGATTTCAAGTACGACCCCAAGCGAGTGAACCCTTTCGCCAGATAGCCAACTCCTCCGTTGAGGTGGAATCGACATGCGGATTTTGAACATCCTGAGCGGACTGGCTGTGCTTTTCACAACGCTAGCCTTCGCACATCTGCTGCACCACTACTTTTTGAATGCGGGAGAAGCCGCTCACTCCCCGCCGTTTTTGGCGGGTATGGGCATCGGCGTCCTGGTGGGCGTATTTTCCTTCATCGGAGGATGTTTGCTGATAAGACGCGGGAGGTGAATCGGGGGGGGGTCGAGGGCGAACGGCGTCCTGTTGAATTCTGTTGTGGGCACAGCACTCTCAAGGTCGGCCTAACGACCCGTGTCTGCGGCTCCGGCACCGGTGCGCATACTTATTACCCTGGCCGTCCTGACTGGATTGGTACTGATCGCACTCGTGCTGATACTGGTTCGATACATACCACGTCGCACCGCGCCTAAGCAGCGAGCTACGGCTGACGGGAGCCAACTACTAGCGATCTGCAGGTCTTTGTGCGGATTTTCGGTCGCCACGCGATCGCCGGGTTCGAGCAGCACTCGCGCGATCAGGTCCAGAGCTTGCCGAGAGCCATTCACCATAATTATGTCCGCGGGATCGCAGACCACCGCGCGAGATCGCCGCAGATGTGTACCGATGGCCTCGCGTAAGACAAAATTCCGGGCTGCCGGCCCGTAATTAAGCTCGGCCACGGATGCCTTCGCGCACGCCGCGTTTGGATGCGCTGCCAGTACTCGAAAGGAAGAGTTTCGATGTCACTCTCGCTCCTGCCAAACTTGAAATCATAGCGACACCGAGGCGACGGGAGCGATCCATCGAGAGTTGCCGCCGCATTTGCAGCGGCGGACCCGAAGCTCGATAACTGCAACCTTGTCGCCTTCCTGGGCAGAGCCAACCGGTTGGAAGACAGAACCTGGGAGACGTATGTTCCCGAACC
>DATNKA010000591.1:0-6223 GCA_035603655.1 Candidatus Acidiferrales bacterium
AAGAGAAAAATCTGCTCACTTGCGTGTGAAACCCGGAGGGGGACGATGTTCAGGCCCTACAGCATTTCTCGTAGTCATTGCATAGCGGCGCTGTAGCAAGTCTGTATTCCAGCGTTGCGGCGGCCCGATAAAGCTTGATAAAGCTTTCAGATAGAACAGGAGTCCGGCTTGAACCGAGAAGACGAAAAACGGGCGGTCGTTTGGCAAGCTGTTTGCTGCGCTAGCACAGAGAAGTGACGTCTTAACGTCTCTCGGAGGAATTAATGAAAAGGCAATTTCAGTCCCTGTGGACCCTTGGCACGCTTGCTACGTTGCTAACCCTTGGCGTTTCCCTCAACGCCCAGCAAACTGCGTCACCGACAAAGTCGACCGACCCAGCCGCTGCTGCACCACAATCGCAACCGACTCAGCCGACTGACCCGACGGCTCAGCAACCGGCAACGCCGCCGCAGCAGTCGCAATCCAGTCCGACCGCTGACCAGTCCGGACAGCAGCCATCCGATTCACAGGCGCAGCCCAGCCGCACGCCCGATCAGGGAGGACAAGCGGCGCCCGATTCGCAGGGACAGTCCTCGGCTTCTGCCTCCGACTCGCAGACCTTCAGCGGTACCGTTGTGAAGGCTGGTGATAAGTACGTGCTGCAGGACGAGGCCTCTGGAAAGACGTACGACATTGACCATCAGGAGCAACTTAAGCAATACGAAGGGAAGCGGGTTCGCGTGCATGGAACCCTCGATGCAAGCGGGAAGATGATTCACGTGCAGTGAGCTATCGAGAAATCGAACCGGAGGGCCGCGACGCAAATCGCGGCCTTTTTTGGATTTCTACCTGGTTGAAAGACGCCAGCGCCGATGTGCTTCTGTGGGTCCACTCTAACAAACAGACGATGCCCTGCGACCTTACCCGAATTAATTCGCGGGGAAGACGCGGCAGGACATGCGTTTTTTTTGCAACGCCGGTTGCGTGGGATTACTCCAAGGGAGAAGAACGTCAATTTTCATCGCTTCAGACGGAAATGGAAAGCATATGCTGAATCACAAGATTCCAGTGCAACGAAACGAGGCACCCGCCAAAAAGTCCGGCGAATTCTTGATCGGAGGCGATCTTCCTGTTACGCGCCTGGGATTCGGCGCGATGCGAATTACGGGAGATGGAATTTGGGGCGAGCCTGCAGATCGGGCTGAGGCCGTCCGGGTTCTGCGTCGCGCTGTCGAATTGGGAATCAATTTCATCGACACCGCGAACTCCTATGGTCCGGGGGTGAGCGAAGAAATCATAGCCGAGGCTCTCTATCCATATTCAAAGGGCCTGGTGATTGCCACCAAGGGCGGCTTTGACCGGCCTGGTCCCGACATATGGGTTGAAAATGGAAAGCCAGAACACCTGAAGTCCGCCTGCGAGGGTAGCTTGCGGCGGTTGCGGCTGGATCGGATTGATCTTTATCAGTTGCATCGCATCGATCCGAAGGTTCCGGCTGAAGATCAGCTCGGCACGTTGAAAGACCTGCAAGCGCAGGGAAAAATCAAACACATCGGGCTGTCGGAAGTGAGCGTGCGACAGATTCAGCAGGCGCGAACGATAATTCCGATTGTAAGCGTTCAGAATCGTTACAGCGTCACCGACCGCGGATCGGAAGATGTTCTGGAGTATTGCGAAAAAGAGAAAATGGGCTTTATTCCGTGGTTCCCGCTGGCGGCCGGTCGTGTTTCCGGCCCTGAGGGCCCTATCAGTCGTATGGCAGCGCGATGGAAAGCTACCCCGTCACAGTTGGCTTTGGCGTGGTTGCTTACTCGATCTCCCGCCATGCTGCCGATCCCCGGAACTTCCAGGGTCGAACATCTCGAAGAAAATGTGGCGGCCGCCGAGTTGAAGATTGACCGAAACCAATGGCAGGAACTGGGCCGTATGGCGCGTGCCAGCTAGGAAAGAGCAGCTGTCTTCACATAAGGAGATGACTATGCAAATCGGCATGATCGGTCTTGGGAGGATGGGGGCCAACATGGTGCGGCGACTCATCCGCAAGGGTCACAGCTGCGTCGTGTTCAACAGATCACCGCAAGCGGTGAATGAACTCATCAGGGAAAAAGCGATCGGCGCCACTTCGCTTGCCGAGGTCGTGAAGAAACTTGCGAAGCCCCGAGCCATCTGGCTGATGGTGCCGGCGGCGGTTGTCGATGACACCATCGCCGGTCTTTCGCCCCATCTTGAGGCGGGGGACATCCTCATCGATGGAGGCAACTCTTATTACATCGATGATCTCCGGCGAGCCAAGCAACTCGCTCCCCAAAAGGTCCACTACGTGGATGTGGGAACCAGCGGAGGGGTGTGGGGCCTGGAGCGAGGTTACTGCATGATGATCGGGGGAGAGAGCGAAGTCATTCAGCGGCTTGATCCAATTTTCGCTGCCCTAGCTCCGGGAACAGGCGATATTCTGCGCACGGTCGGCCGCGACAAGATCAACGGTACGGCCGAACAAGGCTATCTGCATTGCGGACCAAATGGCGCGGGCCACTTCGTCAAGATGGTCCACAACGGAATCGAGTACGGCGTCATGGCCGCATACGCGGAGGGTCTCTCTATTCTGCGCAGCGCTAATGTCGGCAAACAAGCAAACGCCGCTGCTGATGCGGAAACTACGCCATTGCGCGACCCCGAGCATTATCAGTACGACATGAATCTGCGAGACATCGCGGAGGTTTGGCGTCGCGGAAGTGTGATTGCCTCGTGGCTGCTCGATCTGACCGCCGGAGCCCTGGTGCAGGATCAGAATCTTTCGAAGTTTGCCGGACATGTATCCGACTCGGGTGAAGGACGTTGGACGATTAAAGCGGCGATCGATGAAGCAGTACCAGCCCCAGTTCTCACCACCGCGCTTTACGAGCGATTCAGTTCCCGGGGCGAGGCTGATTTCGCCAACAAGATCTTATCTGCGATGCGTTATCAATTTGGTGGACACCTGGAGAAAGCTGACGACAAATCCAAAGTAGCTTGAGGGACGCTATTTGCCTCGTTCTCTAATTCCTTGACGGCGGTGATCGTTGTCAACCGTAATTTCTTGGCTGGCTTCCTTAATCCTAACGATACGCAGGGGAGGCCACCGCCCCGGCCATGGGGAGCAACTCGACGGGCATTACCCGCTTCCGTTTTTCAGTGAGCGCTCGCTTTGTGTATCGTGGGTACTGAGGTATCTGCGATGAGAGCAATTTTCTCCGTACTGGCCTTACTCCTCTGCACTGCCGCGTTTTCGCTGGCACAGGTGGATCCGCGCTGGAAGCCAAACGATCCGGATCGTCCGTTGCCTCCGATAGTTGAGGCTGGAACGGAGAGTACTCAGGATATACCGGGGCGTCCTCCGTCAGATGCGATTGTGCTGTTCGGTGGCAAGGACAAGGATCTTTCCCAGTGGGCGGGCGAAGATGGCGAGCCAGCGAAGTGGAAAGTAGCGAATGGCTACATGGAAGTAGTCCCGCACAGCGGCTTCATTCATACGCGCCGGGCGTTCGGGGACTGCCAATTGCATGCGGAGTTCGCGGAGCCGGTGCCTCCGGTGGGTGCCGATCAGGGACGCGGCAATAGCGGCGTATTTGTGATGGGCCTCTACGAAATCCAGGTGCTGGATTCGTATCAGAGCAAAACCTACGCCGACGGACAGGCCTCGGCGGTGTATGGACAATTTCCGCCGCAGGTGAATGCCTCTAGGGCGCCGGGCCAGTGGCAGACGTATGACATCATCTTTCACGGTCCGCGTTTTGACAAAGCTGGCACCGTGCTGCGTCCGGCGCGGGTGACTGTGCTGCACAATGGAGTGTTGGTCCAGGACAACGTGGAGTTGTCGGGTCCCACGGCCCACCACGAGAGGCCTCCCTACAAGCCGGCGCCGGACAAGCTGCCGCTGAGTTTGCAGGATCACGGCAACCCTGTGCGCTTCCGGAATATTTGGATTCGTGAGTTGGGCGAGGGACAGTAAACTATTTCGGACAGCAAATTGCAGCGATCAACCGCATTCGCTTATGTTACCTTCTTATGGTCCATGCGAGGCGGCGTTGGGAGAACCAATACTTTTGAGGGAGAACGCTTGCGTCACGCTCGAGTCGCTTTATTCGTCGTACTGTCTTGGCTAATTTTCGCGGGCTTCACGCCAGCCCAGAATCCGCCGGCCGTCGATTCTTCCATTGCACCCCCGCCCCAGGCCAAGCAAGTCCATCTCAAACACATTCTGGTGATCAGTCAAACCAAGGGATTTGAGCACGATTCCATTTCGGATGGGATGGCCGCCATTTATAACCTGGGTCACGACAGCGGTCTGTGGGACGCCACGCTGCGCACCGACACTGAGCTCATCACGAAGAAGGACTTAGGAAGAAACACCAAGAATCTGAACTACTTCGATGCTTTGCTCTTTCTGAGCACTACCGGTGAGCTTGACCTGGACGACAGCCAGAAAAAAGATATGATGTCGTTCATCAAGGACGATGGCAAGGGCTTCGTTGGCGTTCACGCCGCCCTCGACAGCAATTACAAATGGCCGGAATATGGCGAAATGATCGGCGGATGGTTCGACCAGCATCCGTGGTCAACGTTCAACGCGCCGCTAGTGAATGAAGACCCGAGCTTCCCTGCGGTTCATCACTTTCCCAGAGCGTTCGTCAAGTATGACGAGATCTATCAGCCTAAGGAGTGGTCGCGCAATAAGGTCAACGTCCTGCTCAGTCTCGATCCTGCGAAACTCAACTATACAAACAACCCGCGTGTCCACAGAACGGATCATGATTTCGCCGTAGCCTGGGACAAAATGTACGGCAAAGGGCGCGTCTTTTATTCGACCCTCGGACACACCGAAGAAGCCTGGAATGATCCCGATATCCGCAAGATGTATTTTGAGGCGATCAAGTGGGTGCTGGGCATGACGGAAGGCAGTACGGCTTCTCATCCGCGGTGGCAAAAGTCCGGCGACGAGCACTGAGTGCGGATGATGAACTGCGGAGGAATACTTTACAGGATGAATTCTCTTCGTTCGGTCTTGTATCGCAGTTTACTGCCGGCGGCTTGGTTACTTCTGAGCCTCGCCGGTTCCGCTGCACAAACATCCACTCATAGCGCGCAAGCTCCGGGCGGAGTCAAGCAAAACGCCACGGGCGCTGCCAAATCCTACCCGCCAGCATTGGTCGAGAGCGGGAGCGCCCTGTTTCGGCAAGATTGTTCCTTTTGTCATGGCCGCGACGCTGGCGGCGGAGAAAGCGGTCCGGACCTAACTCGCTCCAAAGTGGTGACTGCGGACGTGCGTGGAGACAAGATTGGCGCTGTCGTGCGTAACGGACGCCCGGAGAGGGGTATGCCACGCTTTGATCTTTCTGATCGGCAGATTTCCAGCCTGGCGGCCTTCATCCACACCCAACAGAATGCTGCGCCCACGAGAAAGGGTGGGCGTAAAGGAGTGGATGTTTCCGATCTCCAAACCGGAAACGCCGAAGCCGGGAAGAAGTACTTTGACGGCTCCGGGAGGTGCGCGACCTGCCATTCGCCGACCGGCGATCTTGCGGGGATCGCATCGCGTTACCAGGGCCTCGAACTCGAAGAACAAATGTTGTATCCGAAACACGCGAAATCCGGAGTCAGCGTAACCCTTGCGGGCGGTCAAACGATCACCGGCACCCTGGAGTACCTCGACGAATTTACGGTTGGACTCATTGATGCCACGGGTTGGTATCGATCCTGGCGAACCGACGATGTGCAGTACAAGGTCGACGCACCTGTGGATACTCATGCTGAACTGTTCAGTAGGTACACAGACGCCGACATCCACGATCTGATGGCGTATTTGCAGACTCTGCGCTAAGCGGTGAGATCGGCCTCGCTGTCTTAGGTTTTATAGGCCCATGGACATGAATCTCCTGAAAACTCCATTTGTTCTTGGCGTTAGCACTCTGATCGTGATTGCATCTTCCAACCTGGTGATGGCGCAAGGAGTGGATGAGCAAATGCTTCTGCACCCGCCGGCCGATAGTTGGCCGGGGTATCACGGCGACTATTCCGGCAGACGTCACAGCTCACTCACCCAGATCACGCCGCAGAACGTGAAAAATCTGAGCCTTGCCTGGGCCTTCCAGACAAATCAGCTCTCTCAGATCAAGTCCTCGCCGCTGCTGGTGGATGGCATTTTGTACTTTACCGTCCCGGAAAACATTTGGGCGGTAGATGCAAGGTCCGGCCACCAGATCTGGCA
>DATNKA010000592.1:0-2358 GCA_035603655.1 Candidatus Acidiferrales bacterium
TAGTAAAACCCGTGTTCGTGCGGAAGTTTCTGCCACAGGAACCGGAGAGTCGCGCGCACGCGCTCCGCAATTTCTTCCTTCTTCTTGTAGCCTCGAGCATCTGCGATAGAGAACCCCGACAGACCGAAGCCGGTCGCGGCAATACTGGCAATCTTGTGCGTGTCGTTTCCATTCAGCGACGCGCGATCTTTCACCTGACCAGTGGCGGCTCCAGCCTCGTTCCAGAAAAAATCGAACGCCGCTCGCTCGATCTCGTCGAGCAAAGCGTCGTCCGAGCCGGAATACGGAACGCGCGTCGGCTCCTGAAACTCTCTTTGCTTCGGTGCCGCGAGGGCGAAACGAGCGAACGGAAGGGAGACTGTCCCGAGCGCCGCAGTGCGCAGCAGGTCTCGACGGCTGAATTGGCGATTATCTTTCAAGTCTCCCAGGCGGTTGCACTTCAGGATTCGTGGAGCAAAAAAAATCTGGCCGAGGCGATAGGATGAGCCTAGCCTCACCCAACCTCTTCTATCACTTGCGGGACTCGGGTGGCAACCAAAAGACCGCAATGGATGCAAGCGAACAATTATTGGACACAGACTGGACATCTGCAGTACCCCGCTTGTCCCAACGGCCAACGAATCCAGAGCGGATAGTATTTCTTAGCTATGGCCTAAGCCCTTCTTCAACGTTAGCGTGATCAAGCTCAACTGGCAGGCCTATGGGACTGTTTGGCGAAGCGACGGATCGCATCCTGGCGTCGCCGGAGTTCGTCCGTGTGCCGGTCCGCAGCGGGATTGTCTGGACCTCGACTGAGCAACTTGAAACCATTCTGTGTCAGGTGCAGGGACGCAAGTCTGGTTGCCAAGAAGTTGGTCGCCGGCCAAGCTGGAGTGTGTGCGCACCAACTCTGCCAATATCGGAATGGCGATGCTGGCGATTTACCCGAAAGACGCAACCGGTCAACTCATCTTCCTGGAGACCAAGAGGGCAGAAAACGGCTAGTATTATTCCATTATTGACCCACCATCGCTGAGGTGTGATGGTGATCACATTTTGAATTGAGTCTTGGGGTTAGGGGGATGACAGTCATGGCGGTTTCGAATCCTGCGGTTCCCAATATTCATGCTACACCGCGGCTGGACTCCGGCTTTTTCGAGAAGCTCAATACCAGTTGGCACGAACGTGGCCTGCAGATTTTCATGTTAATTGTGCTGGGGCATTGGGCAGAGCATCTCGTGCAGGCTTATCAGATTTATGTCATGGGATGGCCCCGCCCGCAAGCGAACGGACTTCTTGGGTTGTGGTACCCATGGTTAATCAAATCAGAAACGCTACACTATGGCTACGCCTTGGTGATGCTCATCGGCATTTGGGTGTTCCGGAAGGGCTTTACGGGAGTATCGCACACCTGGTGGATGGTAGCATTCTGGATCCAGTTCTGGCATCACATTGAACATTTCCTGCTTATCTTCCAGGCCACGACCCACCACAATTTCTGGGGAAAACCAGTACCCTGCAGCGTGCTGCAGTTGTTATTCCCGCGGGTCGAACTGCATCTTTTCTACAACTCCATCGTGTTCGTCCCGATGGTGATCGGCATGTACTATCACATGTTCCCGCCCGAGAGCGAGCATGGGAACATGGCTTGCACCTGCGAGTGGGGGCGGCACGATTCAGCAAAGGCTGCCTGATCGCAGAGTGCCGGATCGCGACTTCAGGCAGAAGCTTGCGCAATGGCTGGCAGGAATCGCCTGCGCCGCAACCTTGCTGACAACTGGCTGTACTCGACCGGCGGAATCGCCGCCGGCTGTCGAAATCGAGCAGTCAATTTCGCCTCAACCAGTTCGGGTCGGCCCCGCTACGGTCACGTTCAAGCTAATTGATGGCGCCGGCAAGACCGTTACGGGTGCGCACATCGCGATCGAGGCGGACATGTCGCACCCGGGCATGAGTCCGCTATTCGCCGAGGCGAAAGAAACCGAGTCTGGCCGCTACCAAGCTCACTTGGATTTTCGGATGGCGGGTGATTGGGTTATCCTCCTCCATGTCACGCTGCCTGGCGGAAAGAAACTCGAACGACAGATCGACGTGAGGGACGTCCGACCCAACTAGGCAAGCTGTTGAATCCATCCTCCATCCCGGCCCTGGAAACTCCTGATTCTCTTCCGCTTGATCTGATGCGGGTGCCGGGCCTAGGCCATTTATTCCGTTGGCGATATGCGCGCCCCTTGCTTCAGGCGCCGCTGCTTGTCCTGAGCGTCGTGATGATCCTGCACGGATTGTTCGGGCCAACTTTAGCGCCAAAGAACCTGGCAACGACGCTAAGTTGGCTTCACTTCCGCGGTGTGCTAGTTCTGGTTCTGCTTTGCGCGGGAA
>DATNKA010000593.1:0-3019 GCA_035603655.1 Candidatus Acidiferrales bacterium
TCCGCCGTGCCATCCAACTCCACGGGAAGAATTGCCCAAGGTGCGTATGCCCGGAGAGCTGGAGGGAGACGCCGGCAGCCTCGGCGATTTCCGGATGGTCTGGCGCATGCGTCAGTAGAATGCTTGCGCGGTCGCGATCCACGCGGACGTCCTGCAACACCGAGGCCAGCTGCCCACCCCGCACCGCATTCCGGTACGCCACGCCAATGATCTGCAAACCGTCCACGTCCACCTTTTCATTGCTGAGCACGCGTACACCGGCCGCCGCAATGGCCTCGAGGTATTTACTATCGTCCCCAAATTGCTCGTGATTTCCCGCGATAAAATACACGCCGTGAGGCGCGGTTAGCTTATTCAACGGTTCCGCCGCACGTCCCGCATCGATGGCCGTGCCGTCATACAAATCGCCCGCTATAAATATAGCGTCTGGCTCTTCCTTCAAAATCTTCGCGACCATGCGCCGCAGAAAATTCCCGTTGCGAACGTGCCCGAGGTGAACATCGCTGATCAGAGCCGCTCTTCGACCCTGCCACGAGGCTGGCAAGTTCGCGAGTTGCACTGTCGTTCGCGTAATCCGCGTCCAACCGGCGTTGAAAACTCCATAGAGTCCGGCTAGGACTGCAGCGGCGAACAGAAATTCCACGATTCGATGGAAGTGAACATCCAGCCCGGTCAGCCGCGCAACTCCGAAAATAATCCAGGAGAAAATCGCCGCGAGCAAGAGGAAGCTCACCAGACCCATCCAAACCGCAGTGGCCCGGTAAAAAGCGCGCAGAACGGGGTTGGTGTAGCGAAATGCGAGTAACGAAGCGGAGACAAAACCCACCGACAAGAAGCCCAGGACGATTTTGATCCAGAGAGCGCCATGAGTGTCACTTCCAGTGGGCGAAAATGCCCAAGTCTCATAGAGAAGCAGATGGACCAAACAAAGAACGGACTGAATGATTGCGATTAGAACGATTAAACGCTTTGGTGCCATTCGATTCCTCAACCCGCGATTCGTATTGTTGCCATGACGTCGCGGGCAATTCGCTTGCCGGTACGCCGAATGAATCCCATTTCCTCAGACCAGAATGCAATCCATCTCCTTTCTAAGTATACCGTGTAGTCGTTGTTGGTATACTTAGTATTCGTTGGATGGGATGCCCGTGAAAAAGGCTCAGAAAAAAAATGGAGCCGGGGAAAGCGCTTCCGCCAAGCCCATTGCCATCGTGCTGGCGGGACTGCAGTTGTTTACCCAGTACGGATATCGTAAGACTTCTGTCGATGATATTGCCCGGGCGGCGCAGGTGGCCAAGCGCACGGTATACCTGCACTTTGAGAACAAAGCAGCGGTCTTTCTGGCAATCCTTGAATATCTCGGCGACCAGGTGCGACAGCGCTGCGCTGCCGCCGAGAGCGCAGGTGGCACGGCGGTGGACCGTCTGACTGGTTTGCTTGACGCCTACTTTGCAATGGGGTTCGAGCTCTACCGCAAGTCCGAGCACATGCCGGAACTGGAGGAAACTTTCTCCAAGCTGGCGCGCGCGAGGATCGGCGACATGAATGCGGAGTACGAGGGGCGGCTCGCGAGGTTTTTGCGATCACTCCAGCAGACGCGCGAAATCGGAGGCCCTCCGCAGGGGCTCACTGTGGAGCAGATAGTCTACATCCTGGTGCGGGCGGCAGAGGGGAGCAAACACGATGCAAAGATGCAGGGCGATCGGAAGGCGCTCGCGCGGCGCCTGCGGGAGTTGGCGACGCTTGCTATTGCTGCAATGAAAAAGTAATTGGAGAGGGAAATGTCAGCCTGCAGGGAGGAGAGCACCACGGTTCCGAGTGAGAGTAAGTCTGCCGTTACAGGCATCGCAGACCGATCGCTGCCTTTGAATTACAACGCGATAAAGCCGGCTTGTCTGAACAGTTTCAAATCCGTGTCAAAAGCTGCGCACGCTCTGTGCGGACTCCTGCTTGTCCACTGAGGGACTCACGACGTATTCCTCGTGGGCAATTGTCAGCGCCTTCTTACCGTAAAGTCTGACTTGGACAAACGTCTCATCTCTTTGGGGAAGCCAGAAACTGCCGATTTTTTGGTATCGCCGGACGAAGTCGGCTCGCTCGATCCAGAAAGATAGCTTCTTCGCCGGATGGCCGTCGATGCGGACGACGGCATAGTCGCGGTCATCAATCCATACCTTGCCCTCGAATAGATATTTGTCTTTCCGTTTGGGAATCGCCTGTACGACGAAGCAGTGGTAAGGTCCTACCTGTTGCTCGCCCAGCGCCTTCAGGGTGTAGTTTGCGGGAACTATGGCGCTGTCATGATGCTCCCTGCCAGCCGCTGTTTCAATCTCGCTGGCGATAAGCGGATTCAATGCCATGCGGCGAACCAGGCCCGACCCCTCTTCGGATGTAACGACGAAGGTTTTCTTGTCGGGTGCACGGTACTCCATGCGCCCAATCTCCTGGGCGTGCACTTTCCCTTTCAAATCGACCACTTGATAGGTCCTGAGGGATGTGTACCCGTGCAGCGTCGCGCTGCGAAGCTCGTTGTGAGCGAGCAATTCGGAAAAAATCTGGCCTTCCGTGACGTCGGATCGCAAGGGCTGAAGTGGAGTTGTAAGGTCCACTTCGCTTTCTTGAGTAAGCTGCCCTTGCGCACCGGCGGCGAATGCTGCCGTCGCAATCAAGATGGCGGCGACGACAGAGAAATTGATTTTTGCGTTCGCCATTGTCATATTTCTTTACCGCATACTGGTTCTGGTTAATCCTCGAAGCTGCGCACACCACCCTGGAATTTGTTCCTGGCGTTGGACCACAGCCACTTGATCACTCGTGCATCGTTGTAGCAGTAGGCCAGGTTATGGTTGAGGGTTGAGAAACAGTGTTGCTGGCAAGTTGACTTCATCGCCGAGAGTTGCGCCTGGTCGAATTTTGGATGATCGATGTTTCCCCAGTCGAAGGTTGCGCCATACATGGGGAAACAGGGAGCGACGGTGCCGTCGGTGCGGATGATGACGTTGTTCTGCCCCGCGCGGCA
>DATNKA010000594.1:0-2072 GCA_035603655.1 Candidatus Acidiferrales bacterium
GAAGCACAGATCTGATAGGTCAGTGTGATGGTGCCGATTTGCACGAAACTTAAGTGAAATTCTCCCTTGAGCAAGGGGTAAATCGCGACGATCAGCGACTGCATCATGTCGTTGAGGAAGTGCGAGAAGCTAAGCGCGCCCAGCAAATTAAAGCGAGTCTGTACCGCCGGGGCGAGCGGCGAATCCGCTGTCATACTTTTTGCCATGCTCGAACTCATCCAATGTGCAAATTATCCGCACGCTTAATCTGCTTACCCTACTAGCTACTTCGTTGTCTGTCCTGAGAGAATGCCGCAATGAACCGCTTCGAACTGCCTGGCTTTCTGCGAGATGTCGTCACTCGGTGGGACGTGCTGGCCTTCATTGTGGTGATCGGGCTGGTGGTGTTTCTGGGCGAGACATCGCGCGGCCTGTTTGCGCCGCTCACGCAGCTGCAAATGTCGCCCATCTCGCTGGATCCCTGGCATTTGCCGGAATATGCCGCGCGCACGACCTTCCGTATGTTTGCGGCCCTCGCGCTGTCGCTGCTCTTCACCCTGACCTACGCCACCTGGGCGGCGAAGAGCGAACGCGCCGGCAAATTGCTGGTGCCCATTCTGGATATCCTGCAATCGGTGCCTATTCTCGGGTTCATCTCCATTACAGTCGTGTTCTTCATGTCGCTGGCGCCCGGAAGAGTGCTGGGCGCCGAATTCGCGGCCATTTTCGCCATCTTCACCAGCCAAGCCTGGAATATGGCGTTCAGCTTTTATCAATCCTTGCGAACCATTCCGATCGAGCTTTCCGAGGCCGCGGAATCCTTCCGGCTCTCCCCCTGGATGCGTTTCTGGCAGCTTGAAGTTCCGTTCGCCATGCCGGCGCTCATCTGGAACATGATGATGTCGATGTCCGGCGGCTGGTTCTTCGTGGTGGCCTCGGAGTCGATCAGCGTCGGTCACACAACGGTGGCGCTGCCCGGCGTCGGTTCGTACATCGCACTGGCGATCGAACAGAAAAATCTCACCGCCATCGGCTGGGCGATCGCGACCATGCTAATCGTGATTCTTTTATACGATCAGCTGATCTTCAGGCCGCTGGTCGCGTGGGTGGACCGCTTCCGGGTGGAACAAGAGCCCGGAGCGCGGGTGCCGGACTCCTGGGCGCTGACCATGATGCGTCGCTCGCGGCTCATTCAGGCGGCAACCTTGTTTTTCCATTCCACCGTCATGTTGACCAGCCGCGCCATCAAGCGCCGCGACGATGCACCGGTCTTCGCCGTATCGGTCAAACCCCGGCGATCGCTCGATTTGCTGTGGGTTTCGCTGATCGTCGCGGCCGTGGTGCTCGGGCTGTGGCATATCGTCGTGGTGCTCATTAAAAACACGCCTCTGCGCGAAGCGCTGCAGGTGTGCGGCTTGGCGGGCATCACGATGCTGCGGGTATTCATTTTGATCGCGCTCGCCAGCTTGATCTGGGTGCCGATTGGCGTGTGGGTCGGAATGCGGCCGCGCGCCACGCAAATCGTGCAGCCGATCGCGCAGTTCATGGCGGCATTTCCAGCCAATTTGTTGTTCCCCATCGCGGTATTCGGAATCGTTCGATGGAAACTGAATCCCGATATTTACTTGAGTCCGCTCATGATTTTGGGAACTCAGTGGTACATTCTATTCAACGTGATCGCCGGTGCCTCCTCGATACCCGCGGAAATGCGCTACGTGGCGGACAATTTTCGGATCAAGGGTTGGCTGTGGTGGCGCAAGGTCGCGTTGCCGGCGGTTCTGCCGTTCTATGTGACGGGGGCCATTACCGCATCGGGCGGATCGTGGAACGCGGCTATCGTCGCGGAATTAGCGACTTGGGGGAACACGCAAATCGAGGCGCGGGGCTTGGGTTCCTACATTGCCGAGGCGACCACGGCAGGAGACTTTCACAAGATCGTGTTGGGGATCGGCACCATGAGCCTTTTCGTGGTCGTGATCAATCGGCTGTTCTGGCGCCCCTTGTATTACTACGCCGAGCGCAAATATCGGCTTACCTGAAGGGTTCGGCATGAATAACTCTCCCCTGCTGCAATGCACCGATGTTCGCAAAGC
>DATNKA010000595.1:0-3711 GCA_035603655.1 Candidatus Acidiferrales bacterium
CCGACCTCCAGGAACCGGCAATATGACCCTCGTTTCTATGGACGCAGTTTTCCTCTGATACAGAAGCTTGACCCAGTCAAGTTTATTCGCGGGGAGAATCAGGTCAGGCCAGCAAGACAACGGTGCCTTCTGCTCGGCTTACACAGGGGAGCACATAGCCTGCATTTTTCTGCTCAGCCGTCAGCCCGGCTTCGACATCCATTTGAACGACGCCGCTCAGAACTCGCGTGGCGCATGTGCCGCATAGCCCCTGGCGGCAGCCATACGGAATCTTCACGTCGCTTTGCTCAGCCAGATCGAGCAGAGTGCTTCCGGGGGCAAGCTGACAAACCTTCTCCGAGTGACTGAATACGACACTCTCGACCGGGCCAGCTTTCATTGGATGCGGCTCCATGGACCGTTTGCTTTCCCCGAAACTCTCCTGAAGGATCTGGTCCTGGTTTACGCCGAGAGTCAAGAGAATCTGGCGCGCGTTGTCCATAAATCCCCTGGGGCCGCAGAGAAAGAAAGTGCGTGATACTAGATCGGTCACGTGCTGGGAGACAACTTCCCCGCTTAGGTGACCGCTAAGACCCTGCCAGGTTGAGTCCGGTCGCGACAGGCATACCTCGTACTTAAAGTTGGGGAGAGACCTTCCAACTCTGCCCAGTTCGTTTTCGAAAATGATGTCCGCAGCGGTTCGCACACAATATAAGAGCGTGACCGAAGTAGCCAGTTTAAGATCATCGATATAGCGCAGCATCGAAATCATTGGAGTGATCCCGCTTCCGGCCGCAATGAGAACGATGCTTTTGTGGAGTTTCTCGTCAAAGTAAAACCGGCCATACGGTCCGCTGGCTTGCACCCTCAGACCTGGCTCGGCCCGTTCATTGAGAAAAACAGAGACGCAGCCATTTGCCATGCGTTTCGGTGTGATCTCCACATCGTTCTCGTGTAGAGGCGAGGAGGAAATTGTGTACGATCGCGTGACTCGTTGACCATCGATCTGCCACTGGAACGTAAGGAACTGACCTGGTTTAGCAGAAAGTTTTCTTTCTTCTGGAAGCCGGAAGCGCAGCGTTTTTGTATCGTTCGTTTGCTGCTCGGTCTGTACTAACAGAAGACTCATCAAGCTCTTCGCGTTTTCGCCAGAGGTTGATAAAATTGCTTGCGTAGGTATCTCGCGAATACGCGACGACTCCGCGAAAGCGGGGGAATGGTTTCTCTTCTTAAACACCAAGGCGCACTGGACCAGGCACACGATAACAACCACGCCGGTCGCGAGCCTTAACCACAGGCTCCCGGGGTTCGCCCAACGAATAAGCTCCGAGAATGTAGGGATGGCCACAACCACGAATGCCACCAGGAAGATCGTCACTCCTAGTGCCTTCAGCAACGAATGACTTTGCTTGTAGCGGCGTGCCACCAATATCTTCAGGAGGAGTAGAGGCAGGAGTGCGAGCACAAGCACGATGTGCAGAACCAGGTGTGTAGGCAGATGACTGGTTATCCCCAAACTCGCAAGTCTCTGACTCATACCGTAGGCCATGATGCACAACAGCATCACAAACAGGTAACCACCCGCCCTGTGAAGTGCGATTAATCGAGCTCTCGTCGCTTTGCCGCGTGCGGGTTGGGAAGCCTCCAGCATCACGACCACGTTGGTGGCGGCAAGCGTGACGAAGACAACTCCGGCTGCAATCGCTAAAATATTCGACATAGGTTATCGAGTTTCGCCGTTCCCGAAGGCGTTTCTACTAAAAGCGGTGGCACTGTGTGGGCCAACTTCAGCGTTTGATTCGATATCAAGTAGCGCGCCCCCATCTCGCGCCCCCTCCGACGTTAGGGAAATTTGCACTCTGCTGGTGTTAACCGCATCGTCCACGATTTATTCCAGACCTGGATGTCTCTGGTTCGCCGGACCCTGTATGGATACTGCGGGAGCGCAAGATTTTATGGGTTGTGACTTCGCTGAAGCAGTGCACTTCCAGGCTTACTTCCAGCGGCGATTGATGCCGCTTATATCGAGAGGGCCACCCGCTCGATCATGTCGCTTTCTTGGCTTGTCAAATGCTCATCCTGAGTTTGCGCATCCCATCATGAATCTGCCGCGCATCGGTGCCGCCGTAACCAAGGATCAAGCCGCCCCGCACAGGCGGTTTCGCGTAGCATGAGGACAAAGGCATAGCCGATATTCCCCTCTCAGTGGCCCTCCTCGAAATCGCTACGTCACTAACACCCGGCCGCAGGAGCGCCACCAGATGCATCCCCGCTTCAGCGCCGATCACCTCGAGCTCATCCCCCATTTGTTTATGAATCGCCTCGACCAGCGCGGTTCGCCGCTGCATATAAAGTATGCGCATCCGTCGAATGTGCCGCGCCAAATGTCCTTCGCGGATGAAATCCGTCATCGCAGCCTGATACAAAGTGGATGAAAATTGATCGGTAGCGTCTCGCGCAGTGGAAAATGCATCCGCCAAATCTTTGGGAGCAACGATGTAGCCGAGGCGCAGCGCGGGAAACATTACTTTGCTGAATGTGCCGATGTAAATCACTCGCGCATCCGTATCTAACCCCTGCAGCGAGGCAATCGGGCGGCCTCCCAACCTGTATTCGCTGTCATAATCATCTTCAATAATCCATGCGCCGCTTCGCAGGGCCCAATTGAGCAGCAGCATTCGTCGAGTCGCGGTCATGGTCACACCCAGCGGATATTGATGCGATGGGGTGATGTAGACAGCATGCGCGCGACGAGCGCGCTGGATTCCCTCGGCTACGTTTAGCCCTTCATGATCGACAGGCACGGGGATGAGCTGTGCCCCAGCCATAATCAGAGCCTGACGCGCTCCCGGATATCCGGGCTCTTCGATCCACACCCGGTCATTTGCATCCAACAGAACTTGAGCCGAGAGTTGTAAGCCCTGCTGGGATCCCGTGGTTACAAGAATTTGTGATGGCTCGCATCGCACCGCGCGCGCTGCACCTAAATATTCGGCGATGGCTTCCCGGAGCGGCACATATCCCTTCGCATCCCCATAAGCCATCAATTGTCTTGTAGGTTTTCGCGAATAGCGATTTACCAGCTTGGACCATACTCGGGTAGGAAAATGTTCAAGTGCAGGCAGGCTCACTCGAAATGCAACCAATTTGTTTGACCAGGTCTGTGCGGGCACGCGCATCAAGGCTACGCGGCCGGAGACTTTTCGCAGAGTATTGCTTTTAGAAACGTGCGACGTATTCCTTATTTTCCCCACCGCTGGTCGCAATGCGTCGTCCGGGATCGACCTCGACACACACGTTCCAGCCCCAACAAATGTCTCGAGATACCCCTCCGCATGCAATTGTTCGTACGCGCTGGAGACTGGAATTCGCGATATCTTCAATTCCACCGCGAGGTTTCTCGTCGACGGTACTCTTTGGCCAGGCCGCAGTTGGCCGCCAAGAATAGCTTGTTGAAACCATTCGTACAGCTGGCGGTACATTGCAATCTTCCTGCTGGGGTCCAGTGCAATCGGTGGCAGGAAGCTGGCGGAGATTCTTTTCATTGCGTTACAGCCTGAAGTGGCTATATCGTATCAGATCACAATGGCTGCTATGGCAGGCCACATACGGGGCGCGGATCGGCCAAACCCGCCGGCTGGCGTTTGCTTCACTTCCCGCAACGCGTATTCACCCGAAACAGCGCGAGATAACCTTGAGAGTCGTGCACTATCGGCCCAGCCAGGCTGGGCC
>DATNKA010000596.1:0-4145 GCA_035603655.1 Candidatus Acidiferrales bacterium
CGTTCGCGTATCTGATTCCCGCAGTCGCCATCACAATGCAGATACTCTCGCCTCCTAATCAACGCTCGCACAAACCAGGGCAATTCGCGGGGCGCAACCTCGCGGCACAGCCGCGAAATGGTTCCGAGCGGAGGTGATCTAGACGTGGCGAGCGAATCCATCCTTATTATTAGCGCCCCGTCCGCAACGGCAGCAGACGCACGGCCAACGTTCGCAGTTCGCACCTATGCGATGGTGTCCGACTATTGGGCGCTTACCAAGCCAGAGGTCAATTCCCTGATCGCGGTGGCAACTTTCACCGGCTTCTATTTGGGTCATGCAACCGAGCCGCAAGGTTTTCCGTTCTGGCCGTTGATTCACACGTTATTGGGCACTCTGCTGGTTGCCAGCGGCACCGGTACGCTAAATCAATATATCGAACGGCGCTTCGATGCCCAGATGCACCGGACGCATCGGCGGCCTCTGGCTGCCGGCAGGCTGAAGGCTGACGTAGTTCTGGGGTTCGGTGTGGCGCTGTCGGCCTTCGGCAGCATTTATCTTGCGATAGCCGTAAATGCGCTTGCGAGTCTGCTCGCGATTGTCACGATGCTGTCTTACTTGTTCCTCTACACTCCACTCAAACGAAAAACACCCCTATGTACTCTGGTCGGAGCCTTTCCGGGCGCTATGCCGCCGCTGATCGGATGGGCAGCAGCATCGGGTAGATTGAGCTTGGAGGCATGGGCACTCTACGCAGCGCTCTTCCTGTGGCAGTTCCCACACTTCATGGCAATCGCGTGGATGTATCGTGACGACTACTCCCGGGCCGGATACTTGGTCCTTCCGAAAGGTAAATCAAAAGCAGTTTTCATGGCCTGGCTGACCGTGTTGCCGCTCCTTGGATTGAATCTCGTGAGTTTGACACCGGCGTTTACAGGTCACGCCGGTCCGGTCTATCCAGTTGGCGCGTTGCTCCTCGGTTCAAGCTTTCTCTATTTTGGCGCACAACTGGCTCGTCGAAAATCGAATTCAGCAGCCCGCCGACTACTTCAGGCGTCGATTGTCTATCTTCCATTGGTTTTCATCTTACTTATGGTCGGAAGGAGCTAGCGCGGAAAATGGGGCGAAGCAGATTGGTAGCAGTTCTACATGAAGAATCTTGGAATCGCCCGGACGATCTAGGGCATTCGAACCTAACGCGCCAGGTGACAATGCGAGGCGGTTGGTCCACCGCGGAAGGGAGAGTGAAAACCTGTGACAGGGCAGCGTTCTAACGACTGAACTACGTTCTCTCTGTGTTTTCTTACTGTTATTCGAAACCTGCGTGTTTACCGGCTTTCCTCACGTTCAATCATTTCGCCTGCGTCACTCATTTCAACCCCATAGAACCAATTCCCGAGGTTAATGGACACCATGGACACCAAGCTAAATCGCCATCCACAATTGTCCTTCAGGCAAATACCGACCCGGAGCAGCCTGTCCCTGCCCGTGAATGAATCGTAGAAGAGGGAATTCAGATCAGACCAGGCGCTTCAACTTTGCTCAGAATCTCAAGGACGCAACTTCTCCGACGGTCACGATGAGCACGATGTTATCGGCACTTAAGGATCATTATTCATTCGGGCACCTGGCTTGCCCAAAGGAGAACGCCAAAATGACGCTCAGACAGCAATGAGGTTGGTTAAAGAAGGAAAAGCGCAGTCAAGGTGAGACTTGGATGTTGTTCTTTCGTACGGTTCGGAAGTCCGACGGTAAGCGAGTGGAGAACAAGATTCCAATTGGCCTTGTCAAAGACTTCTCCAGCAAACACTGTGCGTGGGAAGAGGTCGAAAGACAACATCTCCACATCAACCAATTGGATTTCCGCGGATGCGTAACATTTGCGGATCTGGCACATCACTATGCGGAACATGAGCTTATAGAACCCACGGAATCCATCCATCCGAAGGCACACACGACAATTCGAGCTTACGAGCGAGTGCTCCGCAATCGGCTCCTGCCACGATGGGGGAACCGGGTCGCGCTGGGCCTCGAACCGCTGGAGGTGGAAGAATGGTTGAAATCCTTGAAGCGGAAAGAGCTGCTCGCAAATCCAACTCTCGACAAAATGCGCCGTGTTATGTCGCTGGTTTACCGGCACAGCCAACGTTAAGGGCTGATTCCGCGAAATCAGGAGTCGAACCCGATGCGCTTCGTCCGTTGCAAAACCACCAGCGAGTACGAAGCGATGATTCTCACCCCCGAACAAGCATACGCAGTATTGCTTAACCTGCAAGAGCCGGAACGTACTCTAACGCTCTTAGCCGCTGGCACGGGTCTGCGCATCTCAGAGTGCCTCGGGCTGCAGTGGCAAGACGTGAGTTTTGCTGAGGCCGTCATCCAGGTGCGCCGCACATGGACATGCGGCAAGGTGGGCTGGCCGAAAAGCAAAGCCTCGAAAGGCCCGGTGCCCCTGCATCCTTTGCTAGCCGAATTCATGTTTCGCTGGCAACGTAAGACGCTCTATTCTCAGCCGGGGGACTGGGTGTTTCCCTCGTTCGAGCTCAAGGGCCAGCAACCGCGTGTGGCTAACATGCTGGTGGAAGACTATCTGCGGCCAGCGGCAATGAAGGTAGGCATTCTTTCATCGCGCCGAAACGACGAAGGGAGACTGGTAGATGATGACCCACGGCGATTTGGCTTCCATAACCTCCGTCACAGCCTGGCGTCCTTTTTAGTCCGCATCAGAACTGATCCAAAAACGGTACAGACTTTGCTTCGCCACAGTGATGTTAAGTTGACCCTGCAGTGTTATACGCACAGTGTTAGCGAGGACCGCATGGCTGCCACAGGGGCAATGCTGACTGCGATTTTCAGCCACGCCGCGGACCGAAGCGGACTGAAAGCGGACTGGGAGGCAAGATGCGATTCCGCTAAGTTCTTTAGAATGATGGTGGCCAGGGACGGAGTTGAACCGCCGACGCCAGCCTTTTCAGCTACGTTAAGCTGTAGTTGTAACAACTTAAGTGACTCCAGGTGGCCGCCTAACTACTTGAGCAGTCGCGAGAGACATGCGAATCGTGGGTTGAAATCGTGGGTTTAAAAACAGGCGCAGCTGCATTCCAAGCCTTCGCCGTGAAAGGGCGCTGTCCTGACGGCGTTACAAGAACTTAGAGAGCGCAGGTGGTGCAGTACATGCCTCTAAGACACCCGTCGGAGCAGTAGGAACAGCCTATCGTTACATCATCGTTACATGAAGAATGAGACTCGTTTGCTCACTCAACCTATGAGGATCTGGCGATGTTGGGAACGAAGCACAAAGACGATTACAAGCCGTACTGCAAGACGAGAAGGACTGGCTCTGCATCGTCGAATTCTTGCCCACCGATCATCCAGAGGCGCGACTCTTTGCCGCCGACATCATCAGGTACCTGGTCGGCTATGCAAATCTTACGAACACAAGGTCGCTGGCACTTCTTGGAGATCCTGACGCCAGCGCTTACGGGCTTCTATTTTCCTTTTCGTCTCCCGAGGAGAAAGCGAGTTCCTGAACTTGGTCCGTTCAGATGAGGACATGGGGAAGGACTACATCATTGAACTTACGCCGCCCACCACTGAAGAAATTAGGAATGCTCGTCCACTCGCAACGGTCCTACCCCACGATGCCCTAACCCATGCCATGCTGATTGCAACCACCGTGGGTGCGGGCAGATAAAGATGATCGCGCTGTGTCGTAAGGCCGGCGCACAATCGTTTGCGAACGATTTGGAAACTGGTGGACTCGGCTGACCGATGCGGACCTACTGATTAAGAGTCGAAGTTCCCAAAGCGGCTGCAGTAGCTGCAGTTATTCATGCCGTCACGCGCGGGTGAAGCAGAAGAGCAAGTTACGGTGAACGGCTAACCGGGCTGATCCAAATCTGGCAACGATGCCATGAGAGCAGCCAAGTCGCGCTTCAGATACGAAAGTTTCGCTCGCACATCTTGAAGCATGGCAATCCGGTCGTCTAGATCATCCACGGTGAGGTTGAAACGTTCCTTCGGGGCGCTGGTGACATGCTTGATTTTGACTCTGCCGCCCGGCGTTGTGAGCGAGTCCAACCTCTTTAGTTCCAGCCAAGTGCGCATTAAACGTTCTCGGCGTGTCACGTGATCCGGATCTGTGGGAGCGACTTCGCTTAAGAACT
>DATNKA010000597.1:0-24669 GCA_035603655.1 Candidatus Acidiferrales bacterium
TGGCAAGCGCCGTACGTGACCGATGAAAGCAAGCCGCTCTGGTATCGCGGTGCCCTATTCAACGAATTGTACGTGTTGGCCGATGGCGGTTCACTCTGGGGACGTCCAGTAGACTCGCCTAAAGGCACGCAGTCGACGTTCGGCTTTCTCGAATGCTTTGACTACCCGTACTACAACACCCTGGACGTTTTATTCTACGGATCGCTACCGTTGGTCAAGTTTTGGCCGGACTTGGACAAACAGGTGATGCGTCGGTTTGCCGACACGGTTCCCACCCAGATCGACGACAAATATATGTGGGTATGGAAATCGCAACAGACTGGCCAAGACCAGTTCCGAACGCGCAAGGCCAAGGGCGCAGTTCCACACGATCTCGGAGTTCCGAAGGAAGACCCCTTTATTCTGGTCAACCAATTCAGCTGGCAAGATACGAATGGCTGGAAGGATCTGAATCCGAAATTCGTGTTGATGGTCTATCGGGACTATGTCTTTACCGGGCGCAGGGATACTGCTTTTCTGCGATACACCTGGCCTTCGGTAACCGAGGCGCTGGCTTATGTGAGTCAGTTTGCCAATAGCGGCGACGGCATTCCCCAGAATGATGGTTATCCCGATCAAACCTACGACGAATGGGTGGTGCGAGGAGAAAGCGCGTACTGTGGAGGGCTGTGGCTGGCCGCGCTCCGTGCCGCTGAGGAAATGGGGCGGTTGCTCGGCGACACGAGTAACGCGTCAAGGTACCACGAACTGTTTACCCGAGGACAGGCGAGTTACATCAAGAAACTGTGGAACGGAGAGTACTTCCTGTACGACACCCAAAGCGAATACAGGGACGATATCCAAGCTGAGCAGCTTGCCGGACAGTGGTACGCGAATATGACGGGACTGGGGAATCTGGTGCCGCCGGAAATGCAACGCAAGGCGCTTAAGAAAGTTTTTGACTTCAATGTCATGAAGTTCGGCAACGGCGAGATGGGTGCCGTAAGCGGCATGACAGCGGATGGCGGCATCATACGAAAGAGCGACAATGAGCAGGCGGGCGAAGTCTGGACCGGTGCAACATTCAGCATCGCTGCTCTGATGTTGAGCGATGCAATGAAGGAAGAAGGCTACCGTACCGCCTGGGGCGTGTACCACGTTGTGTACGAAACGAAGGGATACTGGTTCAGGACACCTGAAGCCTACGACATCACAGGAAACTTTCGGGCCTCAATGTACATGCGGCCGGCAGGGATCTGGGCGATGGAAATGACGGCTCCGCCCGGTGGGGCTTCGATTTCTTCGGCTTCGAATTCTGAAGAGCAGGGCAATGAAGATTCAGCGGCGGTTTCTTCCGGCTCTCAAAAACAACAAAAACGATGAGCATCTCCCTTTTGCTGATGGCAAGATGCGGTCTCGCTCGACATCGGGTGAGCTCGGTGGCTCGAGAGCTGCCCTATTCATGTGATACTCTGCCTCGCGACGAGGTGCGAATATGCACGGTTCGATTCGGGCTGCCCGGCTCGGAGTGGTAGTACTAGTTTTGCTTTCCTGGGTATCAGCTGTGTTCGGTCAGCAGCCGGGCCAGTTGCCCGCCCCGAAAGAAGCCGACTACGTTTCCCCCAATTTCCGTTTCAAGTCAGGCGAAACGCTGCCTGAGTTGCGAATGCACTATGCAACTTTTGGAAGTCCGGTCCGTGACGCGAACGGCCGGGTTACAAATGCTGTGCTGCTTTTGCATGGCACGACTGGTACGGGCGGTCAATTCCTGGCACCACAGTTTGCCGGTGTATTGTTTGGGCCGGGACAGCTCCTCGATGTCACGCGGTACTACGTCATTCTGCCGGATAACATCGGTCACGGAAAATCCAGCAAGCCAAGCGATGGGATGCACGCCCATTTTCCCCAGTATGACTATGACGACATGGTTGCAGCGCAACATGAGTTGCTGCAAAAAGGAATGGGCGTAAACCATCTGCGCCTCATCCTGGGAACCTCGATGGGTTGCATGCATTCCTGGATCTGGGGCGAAACCTATCCCGACTTCATGGACGCACTCATGCCCCTGGCTTGCCAGCCCGCCCCGGTCGCTGGACGGAACCGTACCTGGCGCAAAATGGTGATCGACGGCATTCGCGATGACCCAGGCTGGCAGAAAGGCGACTATACCAGCGAGCCCCGGTCGGGGCTGAAAGTGGCGGCAGAGATGTTCTACATAGCCGCGGGTTCAGCTCTGCAGATGCAGAAAAACCTTCCTTCCCGCGAAGCAACCGATGCAGCGATCGCCGAATTCGTGAAACAGTTTTCCGCGAGCCACGATGGTAACGACCTGCTTTACGCGATGAGTGCTTCGTGGAATTACGATCCCTCGCCGCAGCTGGAGAGCATAACGGCGCCAGTGATGTTCGTGAATTCAGCCGATGATTTCATCAACCCTCCGGAACTCGGAATCGCGGAACGCGAGATCAAACGTGTGAAGAAGGGCCGTTTTGTCCTGCTTCCTGTCTCCGAACAGAGCCATGGACACGTTTCTCATACCTGGGCTGTGCTTTGGCAACAATATCTGAAGGAGTTGCTGGATTCCTCCCAACATTAAGGTTCCGGCTTAGTCGGTCGCTGGAATAATCCCCGCAAGTGCGAGAGAATATAGGGTTGTGCCTGGCGGAGAACAAACCGTCCTCATACCCCGCAGCGGTGCTTGCGAGGTCCTCTGCATATCGCCAGGGATAGCGTATTCCGCGTTTCATTTTATCGGGAGACATTAAACCACCATGGCCACCATCACGATAGAAGTTGAGGCAGCCTCGCGTAGTCCTCGGCACGCGAAGCTGGAGCGCTGGGTCGAAGAAGCGGCACAGATGTGCAAGCCCGATCGGGTTCACTGGTGTGATGGTTCGACCGGGGAGTATCAGGCAATTCTCCGGCTGATGGTGTTGACCGGCACCGCGATCCCGCTGGATCCGGCGAAGCGTCCAAACAGCTTTCTGGTTCGATCAGACCCTGCGGATGTGGCCCGGGTCGAGGGTCAGACTTTCATCTGCTCTCGAACCAGGGAAGATGCCGGTCCCACGAACAACTGGGAGGATCCGGCGAAGATGAAGCAGAAGCTGGCAGGATTATTTGCCGGCTCGATGGTGGGCCGCACCATGTTCGTGGTTCCTTACAGCATGGGGCCAATTGGATCGCCGATCTCAAAGATTGGAGTAGAGATTACCGACTCCCCCTACGTGGTGGCCAGCATGCATATTATGTCGCGCGTGGGAAGCCACGTGCTTGACGTTCTTGGCGAAGGTGGGGAGTTTGTTCGGGGGTTGCACTCCGTCGGAGTACCCCTGGCCCCCAATCAGCCGAACCCGACCTGGCCCTGCAATGCGGAGAATAAGTACATCTGCCACTTTCCAGAGACGCGTGAAATCTGGTCGTTTGGTTCCGGTTACGGCGGCAATGCGTTGTTGGGTAAGAAGTGCCACGCGCTGAGAATTGCCTCTGTGCAGGCGCGCGACGAAGGCTGGATGGCCGAGCACATGTTGATCCTGAAGCTGATCAACCCGTCGGGGCAGGCGAAGTACATGACCGGTGCATTTCCTTCGGCCTGCGGGAAAACCAACTTGTCGATGATGATCCCGACGCTCCCGGGCTGGAAGGTCGAGACCATCGGGGATGATATCGCCTGGATGAAATTTGGCGCCGATGGGCGGCTTTATGCGATCAACCCTGAGTTTGGCTTTTTCGGCGTAGCGCCAGGCACGAGCATGAAGTCGAACGCCAACGCCATGCTCAGCGTAACCCGGGACTGCATCTTCACGAATTGTGCAATGACGATGGATGGCGACGTTTGGTGGGAGGGGATGACCGAGCAGAAGCCCGCCAAACTGGTGGACTGGCTGCGTCGGCCATGGACTCCGGACTCAGCTCGGAAGGCGGCGCACGCTAACGCTCGGTTTACCTGTGCTGCGTCGCAGTGTCCGGTGATCGCTCCCGAATGGCAGGATCCGAAAGGCGTCCCGATCGATGCCATCCTCTTCGGCGGAAGGCGCGCGGGAATTGTGCCCCTGGTCACCGAAGCCTTTAATTGGCAGCATGGAACGTTCCTCGGGGCCACGGTCAGCAGCGAGACCACCGCCGCTATCACTGGAAAAGTGGGTCAGCTACGCCGCGATCCCATGGCGATGTTGCCGTTTTGCGGTTACCACATGGGCGACTACTTTGCGCATTGGCTGAAGGTGGGTTCGCACACAAGTGCGTCGAAGCTACCGAAGATTTTCTACGTCAATTGGTTTCGCCAGGACAAGAGCGGCAACTATCTGTGGCCCGGCTACGGTGAAAATAGCCGCGTGTTGAAATGGATCTTTGAACGGTGCGACGGCAAAGTGCATGCGGACGAAACTCCCATTGGACGCATTCCCCAAGTTTCTGATCTCGACACCAGGGGGTTGGACATTCAAGGCGCCCATGTGAACGAGTTGCTCAGCGTCGACATCGAGGGCTGGCTGGCTGAGGTACCTTTGATCAAAGAACACCTCGCTCAGTTCGGCAGTCATCTGCCAGAAAAATTGAATGCTGAGGTCGAGGCTCTCGAAGAACGCCTCCGAGCAGCGAAACGATAAGCAATCAGGAATAAGAGGCACGTCCGGCTTTGGTTTCAGGTCTGGGGCTCAGGCGAGACCTGAGGTCAGAGAACCTCGGACCGCCCTCAGATCATCAGGCGGCGCAGATAGGCAACGTATTTTTCCCCGATAGCCGGAGCGGTTTTTGATATAGTTCCCCACTGTTATGCCGCGTTCCGCGACGAACGATGCGATCCCCCCGGCATCCCGTCCCGTCCCTGTCCCCGCCATAGCTCCAGCCCTCACGCGAAATCAGATTCGTGGCTTCTGGGCATCGTGGGGCGGATGGACTCTCGACGGCATGGATTCGGTGGTTTACGCGCTTGTGCTGGTGCCGGCGTTACGCGATTTGCTGCCTCGCTCTGGCATCGTCACCAGCAAAGGTAACATCGGCTACTACGGATCCTTATCATTCGCCTTGTTTCTGGTCGGCTGGGGACTGGCCTTTTTGTGGGGTCCGATCGGCGATAGGTTTGGTCGCGTTCGCACACTGATGCTGACCATTGTTTGGTATTCGGTTTTCACATTCTTGAGCGCTTTCGTCACCAGCGTTTGGCAGCTTGCGATTCTGCGCCTGCTCGCCGGAGTTGGCATTGGCGGAGAATGGGCGATGGGCGGAACATTCGTCGCGGAAGAATGGCCCGAGAGCCGCCGCCGCATGGGGGCGGGCTTCATGCACACGGGTTATTACGTCGGTTTTTTTCTCGCCGCACTGGCCAACTACGGCATCGGCAGCCACTACGGATGGCGTTACATGTTTATCGTCGGGGGCTTGCCGGCTCTCTTGCTGGCATGGATTCGGCACGGCGTCGTGGAACCCGCTGCCTGGAAGAAGAAAGAAAACGTGATTCGTTCGTGGGCGATCTGGCGTCCATTCGCCACGCTGTTTTCAGCCGCCTTGCGCCGCCGCACCGTGGTGAACGCCTTATTGATGCTGGCGTCTATCTCCGGTCTGTGGGCCGGTACGGTCTACGTTCCCGCGGCAATCACAGCGCTAGCCGAAGCTGGAGGCCACGTCGGTCCGGCTGCCGCCCAAATCGCCTCCTGGGGAGTCATGCTGGTTTCTTTCGCCACGATTCTCGGTTGCCTGGCCATGCCGTCGCTGGCGGAGCGGCTCGGCCGCCGCGGCGCTCTCGCCTTATTCTTTGCCCTCATGATGGTGTTTATAGCGCTCACCTTTGGCAAGGTCTTCTACCTCGGACCGAGCGCGCTCCCCATGTTTTTTGTCTGCCTCTTTTTCCTGGGTCTGGGCGGAGCCAACTTCGCCGTCTACACGCTCTGGCTGCCGGAGCAATATCCCACTGAGTGCCGCGCCAGCGCCTTCGCGTTTTCCACTTCATTTGCGCGATTCGGCGGCGCGGGGATTACGTTCCTTGTAGGAAGCGGCGTCCGCCATTACGGATCGCTGGGAATGCCCGTCGCACTCACTGCAATCGCCTTCGCCCTCGGACTCCTCCTGATTCCGTTCTCCGCAGAAACACGCGGCAAACAGCTGCCTTCTTAGCAAGTGACGGTAATCCCTTTTCATGGGCTGCTTGAGGCGCCACGGCGCGCCTCATCGTCTTTTGATGTTTGCCTCGTCAGAGAAGTGTGCAGGGCACTGCTATGCTCGAATGGCAGGTGACCGGTCTCATAGACGTCTGCCTCATCGGTGAGATCCAATGCGGTTCGGACGACGAAATCCCCGTTGCTCCTATGGAATCCGGCCAATGCGATACCTGCTTGACTCTGGAAGTTCATCATCCGTCGAATCGAGTGTTCCAACGCTTGCCGCGGTCGTTGGTTGTCGAACACCCAAGCCATCCAAAGCTGCAAATCATTTCAGGCATCTTCCTTGGCGGCCTGGATCGCGTCCAAATCGTCACGCATTGGCGGCCGCAAGACCAGGCGCGGCGTCACGATGGGCATTAAGTGGCGCATAGAGCGGCTCAACTGCAATGATAGCCGTGGGGGGCGTAGGAATGGCCAGCGCGCGGGCTCAGCCGGCGGGGTTCGCAAAAGTAGCCGAAGGTCGCGCAGCGTTTACCGATTCCGCGAGTTGGCCCGAGCCTTGCGAAAGGCATTGCAAAAGATGGGTGCGCACCTTCCTATTGCTGGCGGCGCGCGACCATAGACTTCAAGTTAGAGCGACCGACTCGCGCTTCCGCGGCGTCCACGAACCAAAAGGCGCTCCTTAGAAAGATAAAAAAAAAGAAAGATACAAGAGAGGCTCTCTTTCCAGGAAAAGAGAGCCTCTCTTTTTGTCACCGCTCAGCTTGGTTATGCCACGCCCCGAGCCTTTATGGGCGTCGCGGCACTAACAAGGGGAGGTGTGCGCTCCGAGTCCCTGACCATACGAGCTGCCAGAGGCTTCAACCAGAGCAAGGCCATGAACGCAGCAATGAGATCGCAAATAATCATCGCCCAAAAGACCTTGGTCCAGGAACCGGTCTTGGCAAACAGCCACGCAGCCCCGGGACCGGCAAAGGCCGTTGCCACTCCCTTGGCGGTATACACGATGCCATAGTTGGTGGTGGCCCATTTGTTGCCGTAAAGGTCGCCGGTAATTGACGGAAACAGCGAGTAAATATTGCCCCACGCGAAGAAACACAGGCCTGATAGCGCCACGAACCAAACCGGGTGGCTGATCAGTTGGAGCAAAGCATACACCGCGATTGCTTCGAGGATGAAGGAGATGAAAATGGCGTTCTCCCGGCCAATATGATCCGACACCCATCCCCAGAAGGGGCGTGTCAACCCGTTCAGGATGCGGTCGACCGTGATGGCCAGCACCAGAGCCGTCATGCCCCACAGCACCACGACTTTATCCACGTGATAAGAGGAAGCCATAGGATTGAGTTGCACGGTGACCACAATACCGCCGAAGGCCAACATGGTCATCATCAGGTAAATGACGTAGAAAGACGGCTGGCGTAGCATCTCCCACGGTGTCATGTCGACTGAGGATGTTTTCACTTTGGCTTTGATCTTTGCTTCTTTCTCTTTCCAGTTCGGTGGAGTCCATCCAACCGGTGGTCTGGCTAAGAACAGGGAAGCGGCCAGCACGACAACTCCCTGAACGATTCCCCAGAAAATGAAGGTGTGTTGATAGCCCGAGGTTTTCAACATGGCGGCAATAGGAGCGATTGTGGTCGCCGTACCAATGCCGAAAGCGCCAGCGGTCAAACCGACGCATAGACCGCGATGATCGGGGAACCATTTCAATGCGTTCCCAATGGTTCCTCCATAAACCGCCCCGGCACCAATACCACCCAGTCCGTACCAGAAGTAGAGTCCGTAAAGCGACTCCGCCCGGCCGGAGCCAATCCAGCCCAATCCGGCCAGGATTGCGCCAATACCCAGCATGAATCGCGGTCCGATTCGATCTACCAGGAATCCCTCAAACGGTACAAGCCAGGTCTCCAAGGCGACGAATAGAACGATGGTCCACTGAACCGCCTCTAGCGAGACATGCAGATGAGCTTGTATCGGCTTGGTGAAAAGAGTCCAGGCGTACTGCAGATTCGCGATCGCCATCATCGCAACGATTCCGGCGACCAACTGGACCCAGCGGTTGGGAATACGCGAGGGGTGAATGAGAGAAGCGGGAGAGACCGGAGCCACAGCCATAGATAAACCTCCATGACAGCCGTCAGACGTTAACCGCATACTGCCAGAACGACTTGATTTGGCAGACTTGTCAGCTCAATCAGGTGGCCCGTGAAACGAGAAATCGGTGGGGTCACAGCGAACTGTAATATATACTGGTCCAGTTATCGAACCACTTGCGGCAGGGAAGTTATCACGTCTGCTAGCGACTGTCAAGAGCATACAAATCCTTCCTTTTCAGGATGTTTTGGCTCTCCCAGTCTCCCTGGCGTCGGCGGTGGTCGGAGATTCAAATCGATGGACGAGAGCCAACGATCCCAGGTCGACACCTACCTGACCCACCTTAACGGCCTCATGCGTCGTGGGCGTGAGTTGGAGGGAGCGCTTGCGATCGATCCTTCCGATCCCGCTCTCCTGACGGCTGCTCGCCGCTGGCATGAGGACTGTGGTGTGACCATCAATCAACTGTCTGGAGGGAGCAAGGCCCATTGGCTTGCCCGATCTTTTAGTGACGCCTTCCTGATGCGATCGGCGAACGGCCAGGCGCTCGAAGGCGCCACGCATTCGGAGATTATCCAGCGCCTGTTAAGCGTTCTGAAGCAAGCCGGGTCCACACTTTCCCAGATGGAAGAGGGCGCGGCCATTTCTGCATTGTCGCAGGTCCCAGCTCCGCGGCGGTTCGAGTTCGTTCACAACCCTGAGCTCCGGCCCGTCGTCGAACGGGCCTTCAGCGATAGCCGGCGCGCCCTTGAGCAGGCGGACTACAGCCTGGCGCTGCTCACTTCCTGCGGAATTCTGGAAGCTATCGTCACCGATGCCCTGGAACACAAAGGGTTGACCGCCTTGATTGAATCAGGCGCACCCGCAGAAAAGATTTCCAACTGGTCGTTTGAAACGCGCCTCGCCGTCGCGGAGCAGGCAGGATTGATTCGCGGCGGGTGCGCCCGTCTGCCAGCGGTGGCACGCACATATCGCGAGCACACCGAATCCGCTGCCGGGCGGGAGATGGACGCTATGGTTACTGAGAGTGATGCGCGAAAGGCCGGACAAGTGCTCCATGTGGTGATGAGGGATCTGGATCCGGGACGGTAGAGAACGAACTGCCGCAAGACCGGCAGTAAAAGATCGCCCACGATTTCAAAACACGATCAGTCCTCCAGATCCTGCCGGAACACCGGCTGCGAGGGATCGAGGCTGCCATCGATGACAGCCACCAGCAGATTTCCAAAAGCATTGGTCGCCTCTGGCAAAGAGGCGTAGCCGCGTTCGCGTTGTAGCGCTCCGCCGTCGCCGTAGATCAGAGTGAAATAGCGGCCTGATGAATACTGGAGTTCGAGCAGCTTATCTGGCATGTCTGGATCCCCTTGCTGACCGAGCACGTCCATCAGCGCGACAGTCCACTGCCTACCCTTCGGGTCAGTCACGACCTCGCGCTCCAGAAATTGCCATTCGTCCATGCTCCACAAGGGCATATTTATTCAAGCAGCTGCGCCAGAGCCCTTCCGACTTGCGCTCCGGTAAACGGCTTCGGCACCAGCAGAACTCTGCGCGCTTTCCGCGAGCGGAGGCTGGCCTCTGCCAGTTCCGGCGTATCACTGATGATGACCACGGGAAGTTCGGCGTGATTCGGATGGTGACGCACGGAATCGAACAGCGACTCGCTCATGTCAAACGCCGTGCAGTCAAGCACCAGCGCATCGGCGCGCCGCTCCGCAATCAAGTCGTTGGCCGCTTCGGTGAATCCCGACGCGAAGACCTCATATCCGAGGTCCCGCAGCGAGAACGTCAGAAGCTCGGCAATCTCCGGCGTGTCATCGATCAGCAGGACGCGAGACACTACTTTTTGACCGCACCGGTGCCCGGCAGCCGTTTCTTCTTACCTTCCGAAGGCTCCAGATCCATCATCCAAATTCGCCCGCCGGCGGTGTAGTAGGCACGGTGATCGTTTTCGATCATCGCACCCCAAGCCTCCAGCGTGCGCATGGCGAAGGTAACTCCCTCGAAGTTGTTACGCGCATGATTCAGCACTTCATTGGTGTGCCAGTTGTCGGTGAGGATGGCGTCGCCTGGGTGTACGCGCAGCACGGTATAGTAACGGTCATACGCCGCTTCAGCACGCACATCGCGCGTGGCTCCGCGCTTCTTGCCTTCAGTGACAATATAGCTTTCCTGTCCCTCCGGCTCGACTTCAGGTTCAGGACGATTGGGATTGGCAGTTCTAGTGTTCATAAAGTTTGCGCCACCGCTTCGGCTTCGGCTGCAGCCGCCATGTTGGTTAGGTTTTTCGCGTCCGAGGCCTGAATCAAAGCTTCGGGCAAC
Source organism: Candidatus Acidiferrales bacterium (assembly GCA_035603655.1). GTDB lineage: Bacteria > Acidobacteriota > Terriglobia > Terriglobales > Acidobacteriaceae > Sulfotelmatobacter. Next base: position 10,494 of record DATNKA010000597.1, read on the forward strand.
TCAACACCCATCATGCGCCATTGCTCGTTGGCAAACTTCTGCAAATTGGCGATGTGCTCGGCGTGAAGATGGCCGAAACGTCCCTGCAGCTTCAGATACTCCGATACCGGCCGCATACTTGCCGGACGGAAGCTGTAGTTGAAAGCACGCTTTTCGGGGTTCCACTCCCACATCGGATAGAGGCCGCATTCAACCACCAGTCGCCCCAGATCGATCGAGCGCGGCGTCTCGTATACGAACCCTTTCTGGCAGGGCGTGTAGATCATCAGGTACGCAGCGCCCTTGTGGTTGAGTCCCTTGCGGACCTTGTTCATCAAGTCGATGGGATAGCCCACACTCGCGGTGGCCACGTAGCAGTGGGGATGGCCAGCCGCCATCATGCGCGCCAGATCCTTGGGATAAAGTTTCTTCCCTTCGGGAACTTCCGGGCCAGGAGGCGAGAATGTGGTCATACCGCCGTAGGGTGTGCGCGACGAAGCCTGAATGCCCGTGTTGGCATACTGCTCGTTGTCGTAACAGATAATCAGGCAGTCGTGATTCCGGTAGAGCGCGCCGGAAATTGAAGCCAGGCCGATATCGGATGCGCTGCCGTCGCCCGCTTCGCAGATAATATTCGGAAATTTTCCCTTCCACTTACCTTTGCGAATCATCGCTTCATAAGCCGCAGCCACCCCTGCGGTGAAACTGCCGGCGCTGCCAATCTGGGTATGCGCCCACGGCACATTGTAGGGCGTGCACAGATACGAACTGTTCGCGACATACATGCAGCCAGTCGGTCCCACGAGGATGGTATTGTCGCCCGCGGCCTTGCTTGTCATGCGGTATTGAATGGAGGGTCCGCAGCCAGCACACGTGCGGTGTCCGGGAACGAACGGTTCGGATGTCGGTAGCTCAGGATTGTAGAAACGCGCCCCCTGGTTCGGGCTGTCCAGAATCGGCAGTAGTTGCCGCTCGACTTCTATGGTTGCCATATTCATTCTCCAATCGCAGAGCTAAAACGCCCTGCCTAATATTTTAGTAAAGGGCAGCGGACGTTTAGGTCCGCCATCGCCAAGATCGTCTATTCCTCGAACCCGACCCAGTGCGTGCGCTTTTCGATTTTGCCTCGACGCTGCGCGTCCAGCATTTTCTCGGTCATCCAGTAAAACTCTTTGAGCACAATGGCCTCACCGCCCATTCCCGCCATGAATGACAGCACCAGCGGGCGCTTCTCGCTCTCGTAGAGAGCCGCGACCGCCTCGGCGTACAGCACGCCACCGCTACTCACGCCGCCGAGGCCCATGTTGGTCTCAATCACGCCAACCACCTTGAATTTGCTGAGCACTTCCCGGACGCGCTCGGTGGGATAGGGGCGAATGGTTCGCAACCGAACCATCCCGACCTTCAGTCCGCGTTCCCGCATATGTTGGATCGCGAAACGCGCCGTCACCGCATGAGCGCCTTGCAGGAAGAAAACTACTTCCGCGTCGTCGGTCATGAACTCGTCGATCCACGGGTCGTAGCGGCGACCGAAGATCTTTGCGAATTCGTCGTGCGCCTGCTCGATCACTGCCATCGATTCTTCCATCGCGCGAGCGCGTTCCAATTGCAGCGGCGGACCCTGCTCCGGCATAATCTGCGGGCCATGCGATACCGGATGCCGCGGATCGAGTGGGTAAGGATGCTTGTACGGGGGCAGGAACTCCTTCACCTGGCCGGTATCAGGCAACTCGACATCGCCGGTGATGTGAGAGACGAAAAAACCATCCTGGCAAACCATTTGTGGCAACAGCACCCGAGGATCCTCGCCGATTCGATAGGCGATCAGATGATTATCGAAGGCTTCCTGCGCATCACAGGACCAGCCCATAATCCAGCCCATATCGCGCGTCGAGAGGGCGTCGGTATGCTCCGAACCGAAATCACCGGGAGGATCGAGCGTGCGATCGGCAATCATCATCTGCACCGGCATGCGACTGCCGGAAATCGGCGAATAAAGTTCGTACGCAAACTGCACACCGACTCCCGAGCTGCCAGTGAAGACGCGGGCTCCGCTCGACGCCGCGCCGTGCGCGATGCTCAGTTGCGAGTGTTCGCTGTCGGCCACAATGTACTCGGCGTCCAGTTCGCCGTTGGCCACCATTTGCGCCAGCGCCATCATGGTTGCTGTATAAGGACGAATCGGATACGCCGCAATCACATCGACGTCCGCATACTTGGCGGCTTGCGCCGATGCGACACAGCCGTTGATTCGAACGGTTCTCTTTTTTACATCTGCAAGCATTGCCATAAATTAACTCCGCAATTCCGCCCGCAAGGGCGAACGATGAATTGGCGCCACCCTAACTCTAAATATTCTTTGGTGCCCGGTCACCCAGGTTTTTTAGTTCCTGTGCCTGCCGTCCGTGCAATCCTGGCGAGATCGCAAATGCCGTATCCATGCGCACAACGCCAGTATCGAAGTCGAGTTCAGGAACACCCTCAAGGCACCCCGTCGGGCATTCCTCGATACACACGCGGCACCCTTTGCAGTAGTCGACAAGAATCTTGTACATGCCATTGGACCGCTCCGAACGCGCAATGCAAGGCTCAGGGCAGACCAGATAACAGTTGTCACAAGCGTTACACGTACCGCAACTGAAGCAACGGTTGGCCTCCTCGACCGCCTGCTCTTCCGAGAATGCCTGGATCACCTCGTCCTGCGTTTTTTTTCGGGTTGCCGGCTTCAGCAGATCCTGCTGGACGCGCGCGAAATGCGGAAAGTATGTCATGTTCATGCGATTCAGATCAAAGATGACGTCGACCGGAATCGTCCGTGGCTGCAGCGCCTCGCCGCGCAGAACTTTGTCCAGATTGAACGCGACGCGCTTGCCGTCTCCCACGGCGTTCACCACCATCAGGGGCTGACCTGAACCCAGTTGTACGATGTCGCCTGCGGCAAAAAAGTTAGTGTCGCCGAGGCGTCCGAACTTGTCGATCTTGATGGTGCCGCGCTCGCTCTTGAATTCTGCCGGCAACCAATTGAGCGCCGCTCGCTGTCCGACCGCGATGATCACATTATCAACCGCGAAGCGCTCGGCGGGAGCCTCCCGATCCACCGTGATCGGCGAAGCGTTGATGGCGCCTGAGAACCGCGCCTTGTGCAGTTGCAATGCCTCAACCTTGCCATTGCCGAGCACGGCGGTTACCGCGCGCCCATGCATCAGGTCAACCCCTTCTTCGAGCATGTCGTGCAAATCTTCCGCCACCGCCGGCATCTCTTGGGGATTACCCTCCACCGTGATCATGGTCACTTCCACGGCGCCTTGCCGCAGAGCTTCGCGCGCACAATCGATCGCGGTATTTCCGCCGCCGATGACCGCGACTCGCGCCCCCAGCTTGACCTTTGAGGTGCCCATGCCGATGTCGCGAAGGAAGGGAAGTCCGTAAAGAACGCCGTTCTTGTCTTCGCCTTCGGCTTTCACACTGTTGGGTTCAGTCAGGCCCACAGCCAGCACGCAGGCGTCGTAATCTTTCTTGAGGCTGTCCCAAGTAACGTCTTTCCCGACTTCGACGCCGGTCTTGATCGTCACTCCGAGTTGTTCGAGACGCTCGATCTCGCGGTCGAGAATGTTCTGGGGCAGTACCCAATCTGGAATACCGCCGCGATTGAGTCCGCCCGCCTTCGGAGACTTTTCGAGAATCGTGACTTTATATCCGAGACGCGCCAGTTGGTAGGCGGCGCTGTGCCCGGCAGGACCGGATCCGACGACGGCGACTTTCTTGCCGTTGGATTTCCCGGGCTTCACCACGTCGTTCGTCAGTGCCTGGCCGAGATCGCCGAGAAAGCGCTCGACTGCGCGGATCGAGATGGCTTCGTCGTACTTTCCCCGATTGCAGGCTTGCTCGCAGGGGTGGTAGCAGACCCGGCCGGTGACCGATGGAAAAGGCATGTCTTCCTTGATGAGGGCGTAAGCGTCCAGATATTTGCCGCGCTTCACGAGGTCGAGATAGCCCTGAATCTTTTCGTTAGTTCCGCACGCGTTATTGCAAGGGGGCAACTTGTCGCGATAGACCGGTCGGATGGAGCGCCAGTTGCCGGTCGGGAAAAGGTCCTGCCCTTTTTCTTGCGAAGGCGCGGGGGTGATACCGGCGAACGGAATCTGAAGCCGGTCGGGAATACGAGTGCCTTTGGTCGACATTTAATCCTCTCCTACACCGCCACTGGATTCAGCGGCATAATGTGCAACTCGTTAAGTGCCACTTCGAATGCGTGCTTGTTCGCGATCATGGGCTCAATGGTTTTCATCTTGACGATGCCCGTGGTTTTGACCACAGCCGCAATCAGTGGAGCAGCGATATCAGGCGCGATCGATTTATTTCTCTCGGCGGCGCCTTCGGTCGAAAGGCGATCGAGTCCGAGTTCGCCGAGCCGGTAGTAAAGCCATTTGTGATCGGCAATTTTAGCGGCATCCACACAGACCAGTTGCGCCAGCCGCTCCGCGCCGGGGACGAAACGAATCATGTAGTCCGGCGTGTAATGCGTGTTGATCACCAGCGTCCCACCGGGAGGCATGCCGCGCATGTAATCCCAGCCTTTGACCATCGTGCCCTCGACCAGCACGACGATATTGGGGTTCTCGTTTTCGTAAGTAAGTTCATTCTCGAGAATGTGGTCGCTCACGCGGCAGTACTTGCGCGTCGGGCAGTTGGTGCGATCGGGATTGTCGACGTAATTCTCCATCGCCTGTGCGTATTTGCCTTCGATTCGAGCCGAGGCGGAGATGGAATTAACGATGTCGCGGCCCTCTTTGTCCATGATGATGCCGCGCGTCCACACGGTGAGTTCGGTATAACTCATGATCAACCCTCATTTGTTGCTCAAGTTTGTAGATGCGTCAGAGCAAGAATCCACGGCATTCCTGCCAGGTTCGTTGGCGTGCTTCAATTCATCGGGACTGCCACGATCCGATTCAAGGACTGCCAGGAAGTCACTCCGCAAGACGACGAAGGGCGCGCCGCGAGTGCCATCCTGAAATTCCACAATCGCCAGCAGGGTCGCCTTCTTGCATAAGCTCTCGATGTCAGCGCCAGTGAGCCCCTCGGTCCGCGCAGCGAAGTCTTCGAAATCAACCTCCGGGGCTAAGGGTACACGGCGACAACACAGGCGCATGATAGTGGCCCGGTCGCCAGCATTGGGCTTTGCGAACTGGAGTATGTAATCGAAGCGCCCGCTGCGCAGCAGCGCGGGGTCTATCCGCTCGGGGCGATTGGATGCCGCCAGCAGGATCACACCCTTAACATCGCGCAGGTTGTCGATCTCACGCAGCAGCTGGCTGAGAATCCGTTGATAGATGTCACTGCCGAATTGATCTGCTCCGAACTTTGGTGCGACCGCATCAATCGTGTCGAAGAACAAAATGCAAGGGGCTGCCCTTCTCGCCTTTTTGAAAACTTCGCGCAGCGCCCGCTCGGATTCTCCCAACCACTTCGAATAGAGTTGCGGACCATCAATGGCAATGAGCGGAATTTGCTTTTCACCGGACAGCGCTCGGGCCATTGCCGTCTTTCCTGTACCCGATGGTCCAGCCAGCAGGATGCCGCGTGGCGGGGCCAGTCCAACCTGCTCATAGATTTCGTCGCGCAAATGAGAATGCTCGACAACGCCGTCAAGAAGCCGCTTTACCTCATTGAGGCCTCCCAGGGATGAAAACGTCGACGAGCTCTTCTCGATAAAGAATTCGCGAGTCGCGCTGGGTTCGACTTCCTTCAAGCCAGCGAGAAAATCGTCGCGCGTAACTTGCAGTGAACCCAACTCCTCAGCTGCAATGCCGTCGGTATCGAGGGGAACAGACGACAAGAAGCGGCGCAGAGCGATCATTCCGACTTCCTGCCCCAGCGCTTCCAGATCGGCGCCGACGAAGCCGTGAGAATGCTCGGCGATCTCCGGGAGATCCACGTCAGCCGCGAGCGGCATGGCGCGCGTGTGAATCCTGAGAATTTGCAACCGCGCCTGGGTATTCGGAACGCCGATTTCAATTTCGCGATCGAAGCGGCCCGGACGCCGCAGCGCCGGGTCGAGGACCTCGGGGATGTTGGTGGCCCCGATCACAATGACTTGCCCGCGCGCGACAAATCCATCCATCAAACTGAGAAGCTGCGCCACCACGCGTTTCTCAACCTCGCCGACCACCTCGGTGCGTTTGGGAGCGACAGCGTCAATCTCGTCGATAAACAGAATCGAGGGAGCGTGGCGCGCGGCTTCCTCGAAAACCTCGCGGAGCTTGGCCTCGCTCTCGCCGTAGAACTTCCGCATAATCTCCGGGCCGTTGAGATGAATAAAGTGCACGCGACTTTCGGCGGCTACGGCGCGGGCCAGCAGAGTTTTCCCCGTGCCCGGCGGGCCGTATAACAGCACACCCTTGGGCGCGAGAATTCCCAAGCGCTCGAAGATGCGGGAGTACTTCAGCGGCAACTCGACGATTTCGCGCACCCGCGCAACTTCCCGCTCTAGACCACCGATATCCTCGTAAGAGACTGCCGGGGCGCGCGCCACGGTCTGATCGCCTTCCACGATCCGGATGTCGGTGCGTTTTCCAATCACCACCGGCCCCGAAGGAATCGTGCGCACAACCTGGAAGTTCACCGCCTTGGCAAATGTTGGCACACGCACCACGCAGCCTGCGATAACCGGAACGCCCACAAGGTCCTCAAGGATGCGCTCGGGAGCAATCGTGGCGGGGGCTGCCCCCACCCACAATGGCGAAAAGCGCACGGCGACCGCCTGCTCGCTGTCGATTCGCGACACGGTTACCTGTTCCTGCAATCCGGCACCACAATTACTGCGGCACGTGCCATCGATCTGGATCATGCCTTCGTGGCCATTGTCGGAAAGCTCAGCCCGACCGACCGCCACAGCGCCGCCGGCGATCTTAACGACGTCGCCGGCACGTGCACCCATACGTTCGAGGTCGATGGGCGCGAGTCTCGCGAGGGCGCGGCCTATATCCTCGACCCGCGCCTCCGCAACCCGCAGTTTCAGCGTAGCCGCGGAAGAGGAGGGGGTGATATCTGTCATGGGATCATTTGCACTCCGCTGCTGACGGCTGAGGGCGTCGACGAATGGCTCCGTTCCCTTGTGCGCCCGATCCGCATCACGAGGCCCGATAGCCATACCGGCCGTGTCATTTTCCAGGTCAGTCAAACGGATAATCCCCAGACTAGTAGGCCGACAGCCTACTTATTACTCGGCGGAGCCACCAGTTAGGAGGCGAATCCTTTGTCCCACATGATTGGCGAATCGCAAATCGCCAACCCACGGAAGAAATACTCCGGCGGTCAAAACTCGTCAAGTACGATCTCTTCCACGTCTTCAATGTGCCGCCGCATCGCGGCCTTGGCGGATTCGGCGTCCTGGCGTTTGATGGCAGCCAAAATTCGCCGGTGGCCCGCAAGAGATTTCTCCGGCCGACCTTCCACCTGCATCGACCTTTCCCGCGTGTCGCGCAGCAGGTCCATGAGAATGTCGATCACCTTCAGCACAACACTGTTCCCCGAAGCCAGAGCGATGCTGTAATGAAATTCCGCATCTTCGGCAATGGTCGTTTCCCCACGCGACAACTTTTCCTGTTGCCGTTGGAGAATGTCTTCCATTTCCAAGACTTCGTCAGAAGAAGCGTGGGTAGCCGCCCGCGCAGCCAGCGGGGGCTCCAGCATTTTGCGGAAATCAAGTAGCTCGCTCACCATCGCTTGTTTGCGCTTCAAGGCATTCGCAAAAGGATTGACCAACACGTCGGCCGATATTTCGCGAACGATGGTGCCAGCGCCTTGTCGCGGTTCGACCAAACCGATCAATTCCAGGCCCCGAATAGCGTCCCGAATAGAACTTCGGCTTACCTGCAGCATCTCAGCCAGCTCGCGTTCCGATGGGAGCTTGTCACCCGGCTTCAATTTTTTCAGAATCAGACGTTCGATCTGTCTTGCGACTTCCTCGTAGACTTTGTTCTTTCGAACAAACTCAAAGTCGGATTTGGGGAGGGCTGGCAAATCTTTGCTCCAAGTGGTCCGATAAGTGGACCAGCGAACCAGAGGAGTATACAGCGGTTGTCAAGCGTCTAGCAAATCTTTTTCTTGGGGAGCGCAGGAAAAAGCCCGATTAAAGCCCTGCCGGTCAAATCAAATGGGAACCAGGAGAAGTGCGGGGGTCAAGCTGGCAGGAAATGCGCTCGAGGAGTCAGCAGCCCCAGTGCGCACTTTCAGTTGGAATGTTGGGAAGCGCATTGCGACAATAGCTTCGTGCAGTGATACACCGTGCGGGTGGAAGTCATGGCTAACCCAACCCGCTCTCCCAGTTCCACCACCGCGCCTACCAGTGCTTCTAATTCCATGGGCCTGCCTGCTTCGAGATCTTGCAGCATTGAAGTTTTATGCTCGCCAACTTTTTCTGCGCCCGCGATGCGTTGATCAATCGAAACCGGCAGCTCCATTCCAAGCTTGTGAGAGACCGCTTCCACTTCCTGCATGATGCTGCGGATCACGGAGGACGTTCCGGGATCGCGCGCGATCTGAACCAGAGTGGCGCGGGTCAGCGCGCTGACAGGGTTGAACGAGGCGTTGCCCAGAACTTTTACCCAGATCTCTTGCCGGATGCGAGTACTGATCGGGCAGCGGAAGCCGGATGCGATGAGCGACTCTGCAAGCATGCGGATGCGATCGGAGCGCGTGCCGTCGGGTTCGCCGAGAGTAATTCGATTGCCCTCGGTATGATGAATCACTCCCGGAGCGGCAATCTCAGTGGCAAAGTAAATAATGGATCCGACCACTCGCTTTGTTTCAATGGCGGAGGAGATCACTCCGCCGGGATCGACACGCTCAAGGCGCAATCCTTCCCATTGGCCGCCGAAGCCCTGGAAATACCACCAGGGAATTCCGTTCTGCGTGCTTACCACTGTCGTATCCGGTCCCAGCACCGGTCCCAAGTGAGGCGCAAGCTGGGGCAGGCTGTGGGCCTTCACCCCAAGAAAAACAACGTCTACCGGACCCACTTCCTCGAGGGAGCTGGCGATGGTGGGCCGCGCCACGAAATCTCCCTCGCCGCTTTTGATCCGCACGCCGTGCTCCTGCATGGCGCCCAGATGCGGCCCGCGCGCGAACAGCGTTACATCGAATCCGGCCTGGGCCATGCGAGCCCCGATGTAGGCACCAATTGCCCCGGCCCCCGCGATCAGGAATTTCATTCGTGCCCGCCTGCGAGCACTGCGGCAACTGCACGCCGGCGGATTTTTCCAGTCGCGGTAGTTGGAATGCTTTCGACCAGATATATCTTGGTGGGACACTTGTATTCCGCCAGCAACTCGCGGCAGTGTCTGATGAGTGCCGATTCGGCGGCGCCCTGGGGTTCGTGCAAAACCACGGCTGCACACACCTCTTCACCTAGCGTTGGATGCGGGCAGCCGAACGTGACCGCTGCTGCGACGGCAGGATGCCTCAGCAATATTTCGTCGACTTCGTGAGGAGCAATGTTCTCACCACCGCGAATGATAATGTCTTTGATCCGGCCGGTTAAATGCAGATAGCAGTCTGAGTCAAGAAATCCCTGGTCGCCAGTGCGGAACCATCCGTCCACGAAAGCACGAGCGTTCGCTTCGGCATTGTTTTCATATCCGCGAAACACATTCGCACCTTGAATTGCGATCTCGCCACGATGATTGGTACCGAGATGATTTCCGTCCTTGTCCATGATGCTGATGCGCAAGCCGGCGCCCACTCCCACAGAACCCGCCTTGCGGTGTCGTGGAGGCAAAGGGTTCGAGGTCATCTGGTGCGCCGCTTCGGTCATGCCGTAGGCTTCGACGAAAGGAACGCCAAAGAGTCCCTCTATTCTGTGAATCAGCTCCGCCGATAAGGGCGCGCTGCAAGAACGGATGAAGCGTAGGGAGGCGGCCTCTGCTGGCTTCTGATGCGCCCGCGCCAGCAGGAGCTGGTGCATAGTGGGCACTCCGGAATACCAGGTCACGCGATTTTCGCGCACCGTCCGCCAGAAAGAAAGGGCGTTGAATTTTGTGGGAACAACCACGGTGCCACCGGAAAGCAAAGTCGCCATGGTTGAGCCAATCAAACCGTGAATGTGAAACAGCGGCATGATGCAAAGCGAAACATCTTCCTCGGTGAGAGCGTAGGTGTTCGCGATATTGGCCGAGGAAACCGCCAGATTAAAATGCCGCAAAGGCACGCGCTTGGGACGACCAGTGCTTCCACTGGTGTGAAGGACCAGGGCAGTATCGTCAGCTGTGGGCGCGGTGGCGGTGACTCCGGTGGGAGCGCCAACGATCCGGACGCGGCCTTGTTCGTTCATTTCCACGGAGAAGACCGGAATCTTTCGATCCGCTGCGGCCGTACGTACAAACTCCGCTCCCACGGGAGGACACAGCAGAATGCGGGAGTTCGTGTCCCCTAAAAAAAAGTGAAACTCTTCATAGGGATATGCCGGATTCAAAGGAGCAGCGGTTCCCGCGATGGAGGCAGCCAGAAAACTGACAATCGCAGGCAATCCGTTCGGCAACGCGATAGCCACCGCATCGCCGCGCCGGATGCCGGCGGACGCCAAGGCGTTCGCCATGGCTAAAACTTGCTGGCGGAGAGACTCGTAGGTGACATTGATTCCAAGCTCGGGCACCACAATGGCGGTGTGACTGTCGGCGAAATGTAGAACATCAAGGAGCGTGTCTACGGACTTGAGCATCATTCGTTCGCGCCTCTAGTGCGGGTGCTGGGATGATTGGCCGGCTCTGTCTGTTGTTCGCAGTTGTCGCGCAGGCCGGAAAGATCGCCGAATTTAGATCGAATAGCCCTCTGCGCTGAGGATCTTTTTGAACTCCTGCAGAAAAAACTGCACGTTGTCGTCAGTGGCCAAAGGTCCCATCACGCCAATGCGGAAAACCTTGCCCGCGAGCGGGCCGAACCCGCCGGCGATTTCGATGCCCGGTTCGTCCAACAGCCGTCGGCGCACTTTCGCTTCATCAATCCCTTCGGGCACACACACTGTATTCAGCGTAGTGATCCGATGCGCCTCCGGAACGTACATGCGCAGACCCATCGCTTCTATGCCTTTGACAAAAGATCGATGACTACGGCGATGTCGCTCCCAGCGATTTTCAATTCCTTCTTCGGCGATAACCAGGAGCGCCTCGCGTAAAGCGTAGAACATGGAGATCGGCGCAGTGTGATGATAGCGGTGCGACACCGTGGAGTAATCGCGAATCAACTTGAGGTCCAGATACCAACTGCGGGATGGGGTGGGGCGAGCGCTCAGAAAGTCCATCGCCCTCGGCGACATCGCGATTGGAGATAAACCCGGAGGGCAACTCAATCCCTTTTGCGTGCAGCTGTAGGCGACATCGATTCCGGTCCGGTCGAACTCCACCGGCAGTCCGCCAAGGGAGGTGACGCAATCCGCGATCGCCAGGGCGCCGACATCGTGAGCCGCGCTACAGATCGCCCTGCCGGATTGCAACGCTCCAGTCGATGTCTCAGCGTGAACATAGGCCACAGCCTTGGGCTTTTCGCGACGGATAAATTCTGTAGCCTCATCGTCCGTGAAAGTCTCCCCCCAACCCTTTTCAAAGCGTACGACGCTGGCGCCCTGGCGCTTCGCCATCTCGGTGAGACGATCGGAAAAATATCCGTTGGCGAATATTGCGAACTTCGCTCCCGGCTCCACGAAATTCGCCACCGTAGCTTCCATGCCCGCGCTGCCCGTACCGGAAATCACCAACGTGACACCGTCGCTTGTTCCAAATGCCGTCTTGAGTAATTGCTGAACATCTCCCATGACCTGAATGAAGTAGGGATCAAGATGTCCGACAATCGGCTGGGAGAGCGCTTGATAAACCCTGGGGTGGACCATGGTGGGCCCCGGGCCGAACAGAAAACGGCGAGGTGGTTTTAGGGCTGGGAAAGGAAGTGCGGCGGTTTGTTCGATGGTGCTCATAGTCCTCGTTTCTGGTGTCACTTAGGCCAATTAGAAATACTACGGCACAAAGCGGACGATATAAAGAATGTCTTCGAATGCGGCGCCCAGCGCGTAAACGCAGTCTGACAGTGGGCTCCGATGGCGGGGGTGTCGTCAAGTTTATTCTTTTGATCGGCTCGATCAGGTTTTCATGATTTTCTGCGACATGGTGTGAACGACCGCGCCACTGTTCGTATAAGGAGAGATCACGAACACAATCGGGCGATGGGCTGCGGCACTCGGTGTGGCAGCTGAAATCCCATCCCTGTTGGCCGGCAAGTTGTTTGCCGGGACGGACGGAGTCCAAGCCAAGAGTGCCCTAGGCAAGACCGTGGCACTGATTGTGAAGAATACTGACCACTACGGGCAGCCTAGAGATCTGCTTCGCCGCCCTGGGCGCCTAATTGCCAGGAGCTCCAATGGAGACCAGAGTACTCATTGCTCAACTGTTCCTGAACTTGTATCCGCACGCTGAAAGAGCAACAACACCTGATCGGCCAGGGCGCGAATGCCCAGACAACGTCCCCCACATGAATCAGCACGTTCACAAAGTTGAAGCAAACGTGGATGACGCAGCGCCCAGTGTTCAAGGTAACTGGGCGCCGCTTGTGATTGCCGTGAATTACCGGCCCGTGACCGCAAACCAGACCCCCGCAGGATTACCGGGCACCGCCGGCGAGGTAACCAGAATGATCGGGGCAATGCAGTGGCTCGGGAGGCTTACTGTCCCCACGATGTCCGAATTGCCCTTAGCGTCAGCGCGAAATGTCTTGGTAAAGAAGAGTTCCCCCTTCGTCGAGTTGGCAGGATCCTGGCAGCTGAGCGCGGCGCGGAAGAACGGGACCGGATTGGTCCCATCGGGAAGCACCAGTCCCCTGACAGTGACCGTCAATGCACCATTGCTTTTCAGGGAGCCCTGAACAGAACTGATCAGCCACGGTGAAGCCGGGCCAACATATCCGCGGATCACATTTTTTTCCTTGGCGGCAGGAGTAGCGCTTCCCGGATCACCGATCATGGTACCGAAGGTCAAGATGGTTTTGATTGTGGCCGCATCTTCATTTTGATCTTGATCTTGATCTTGGGCAACCATGGAACCGCCAAGCACGAAAATAGCTAGTCCCGCTAAGACGAGAGACGTAATGGATCTCCAACCGATAGGAGAGTGACTGCTGGGAGCGCTGTTCAGAAAACATCGGAATTCCTTCATACTTCCTCCTGATTGAAAAATAAAAATAAGGATCACTCAGCTCTTTGTTTGTGATCAGAGTTTGCGATCAGAGCGAAACTGAAACGCGGACTCTGAAGTGAAGCCATCAACTTCTTCTCTCCTGCTTGAGGGCAGGATTTGGTCGGTGGGGTTGTTAGCAACGGACTAGTTAAGCTAGCGTGTGTTGAATTGAAGTCTATTGGGTGTCCGAAGAGCCCTTGTCAAGGGGGCGTCAAAGATTCGTCGTTTTCTTGTCAATCGTTCGTGCACCGGTCAGCGCCTGGGTTGCTGAAACGAGACGTGTTTCCTGAATGAGTCAGGTCCGATTCGTACAACACTGCCTATGACGCCTTAAGCCACGCTCCAACTCGCCAGCATCCTCTCCTCTTCTCCTTTTCTGGCTTCTGGCCGAATCCCACGTCTCAACGGGCTCGGTCGCGGTGGCCTGAATGCCACCACCCGAATTCGAGACTAATGGAAGATGGCGAGGTACCGATCAATCGCGATCCGTCTCTGCCGCCTCTCTTCCAGCCAGCTTAAGTCAGCCCTCGGATATGGTTTGTCATTTCCCATGATGCCGCGCCACAAAATACGATTGAAACCGATCGGAATTGATCATGTCGGGGGGATTGAAATTGAATCCCTCGGTTGCTTGCGCCCACCACGCACCGTCGTGCAAGAGTTTCACGGCGGCGGTGATTAGACGATTTCCAGGATTCTTACATTCCGGCACCGGTGTCGGATCAACCGGTGGTTCGCAAAGGATACCCGGTATGAGTGCGACGTAGCTGAAGATTCGGTTCTTTGATAAACACGTCGGACATGGGAAGGCGTTCGCGTCATGGGGCGGGTGATTTACTCCAAGAATGCCTTCAATGGTGCGAACTACATTGTCGAGTTGTAACAATTCTCGGGAAGGGAGACATCCTTGGGGGCTGATCCGGTTTGAATTTGTTTCCGAATCCCGTTTCGCTAAACCGGCGAGTGGCGCCCCTGCA
>DATNKA010000598.1:0-2732 GCA_035603655.1 Candidatus Acidiferrales bacterium
CACAATGAACCAATAACTTACAAGGGTCTTGCGCGCACAGAGAACCGGTTGCAACTGCTTGAAACGTTGGCGATGTTTAGCAACGTACAGCCACAGTTACAGCCACACCAGCCGTCAAGGCGTACGCGATGGTTGTGAACCGCGCGGGGAATTAGACGTCTTAACCAACGGCCCTACCACCCAGGTTTTTCGTGACAAACCGCATCAAAGTTCTAGGCTCGCTTCGATATAATGAATTTTAGGACTAGTCCATGATTCGCAGCGCCAAAGACCTCTCGCCCGACCAGAAGACCGTTCTCGAAAGCCTGCTAGGACGCCGCATACTGGCAGATGAGGCTATCAGCGTCCGTGCTATTGAGCCCCCTGCCCTCTCTGAACATCGGCGGCAAGAGCAATTCGAGCAACTGAGGAAGTATTTCGCCGAAGTGGACTCCCGCCGCAAACCGGGCTCCGCAGAGGAAGCCGACGAAATCCTCACCGAGGCCATCAGAAGCACACGTCCCAGCTATCGCCCGCGCCAGTGAAAATCGTCCTCGATACGACGATCTTGGTACGAGCCAATGAGCGCTCGCACGGTCTCGCCCGTGAATTGCTATTGAACGTCGTTGAGAGCAAACATACTCTGTTGCTTTCAAACGAGATGCTGCATGAACTCGCTAGGGTTTTGCGTTATCCCCGCTTACAAGCGTTCTATGACCTGACCGAAAACCTTGTTTTCGACTACATCAATTTTCTCCACCAAGCCGCGGAAATTGTGGACTTGAACCCTCTCGTGGCTGCGCCGATCCGTGATGTGAACGACATTATCGTTATGCAGACGGCCATCATCGGCGAGGCAGACATATTGTGCACGAAGGACGGTGATTTCTTCGAGGACCCCGCCAGGGAATATCTGAGCAAACTGGGAATTGTCGTTCTCGACGACATCTCTCTGATTCATCGCTTGCGCTCCTGACAATCAATTTCTCCCCAGAAACTCGTGCTTCCGCCAGTTGCGCTTCGGTCACTTCAACTTTCATGGACCGGACGCGGAACGGCTGGTGGCAGGCCGGGAGCGAATCTCGTTTGACAGGATTTGGAATAACTTTACGGACGATCAAGGGATCAAGGTAAGCCAGACGAGGCCACTAGGAATTTCTTTGTAGCAACTCGGCGCAACCCGGTGGTATGCGGGAACAAAATCCCCTTGGAAGGGCGAAGAAACGGCGCAAGCTTGTGACATCGCCTGATTTCGCCAACTGACCCCACCCGCGTGCTAACCTCTGGACGATGCCAGCCGAGATACATTGTTTCCCATATTCGTCCGAGAAGGGTGAAGTCGAAAGAAGTTCAAGACCGGATACATCAACAAAAACGGCGACGTTGTTGTTCACCCTTCCCTCGACTATGGATACCCCTTTCGGGAAGGCTTCGCTTCGTTCAGACAGGGGAACCTGTGGGGTGCCATTGATCATCATGGAAGAGTGTCGATTCCTCCCGTTTCCGACCAGCCTCTCGTTTTCGCGGAGCAGCTCGCGGAGTTCTCATCAGGGGGCAAGCGTGGCGTAATGAATAATACTGGACAACTGCTGGTGCCGCCTCGTTATCGAAGCATCAGCTATTACGGCGGAGGACTGGCCTGCGTTGGCTTGGGAGAGCGTTATGGATACATAGACAACTTTGGCACTGAAGTCATTCCGCCATCCTTCGAGGATGCGCGTGCGTTTTCTGAGGGGTTGGCTGCTGTAAGGATTGCAGGTAAGTGGGGATACCTCGCGCCAGATGGGTCAACAGCAATTGCCAATCAATTCATTTGCAGGAGCGCGATGGCTGGACCGTTCCGCGATGGCTTGGCTCGGGTAGCGAAAAGTGGCTCTGGGGGCATATCCGGCGCTCTGGTGAGTTCGCTTACAAGCCACTGTTCGACATGGCTTACGAGTTTTTTGAAGGCTATGCCGCTGTGACTGTAGGGAAACGGCAGGGCTATATTGATCCCACAGGCGAGATTGCTGTTCCCGCGACGTATCTTTATGCTCGTGAATTCAGCGAAGGACTGAAGGACTGGCAGCGGTTAACACAGGAACAGGGGAACCGCACGACTCGGTGGCAGCAGCTTGTGAAATTGGGTTCATCAACAGAGAAGGCGAGTTCGCGATACCACCCCGATTCATCGCTGCAGGAACATTTCGCGGAGGCCTATGTCTTGTCGAAACTGAAAAGGAAATCGCATATATAGACCGATGTGGAAACTCAATTTGGAGCGGCGGCTGGGCGGAAATCGGCAACTTCGATCCAATACATCTCTTCCCACCCGAATCCTAGTTGGCGAAACATCGCGATTAGACTCATCAACATCCACTACGCCTATTCGCACCCGATGCCTTTTTGAAATGTCTTCTCCGCGACGGAGACTGCATCTGCGATGCTCACCACGTACACACCAGCATGTTTCTGCACATACGCATCTCTCCACTCTTGGTAACCATCCTCGTAAGAAGGCAGCGGCTGGGCCGACGCGAGTTTCTTCCTAACGCTCGCGTCAAGCGCCTTCCGCGCAAATGGCATGTGCGGAACCGCATCAGGCTCTGGGCCTCCGTGGCAGTTTGCGAAATGAACGTTATCAACGCCGATGTGAACGATTATCCCAATCTCAGGTGAATCATCGACTCTTAGGATGGTTATTCTCGAACGCTCTTCACCTTTGCGAGTCTGGTATTCCCAAACATCACACCGACTCGGAACTTCTCGTCCGT